>PBDG01000006.1 GCA_002717225.1 Rhodospirillaceae bacterium
AAGGTGTGCACTATCGCCTGCCCCTTCGGCACCGTAAATTACAACGCCGATACTGGCAAAGTTATAAAATGTGACCTCTGCGGCGGCGATCCAAAATGTGCTAGCACATGCCCGACTGACGCTATCACCTATGTCGATGCAAATTGGACAGGTCTCGACAAAATGCGCGCTTGGGCAGCAAAAACTGATTCTGGCGCACAGGCCGAAGCGTAGGGAGGAAATAGATCATGGCATGGGCAAAAAACATTCTGCGCGTTAACCTCAGTAAGGGCACCTGCAAGAATGAACCACTCAATATGGAGTGGGCACAGAAATACCTAGGCCAGCGCGGGCTGGCGACTAAATACCTTGTCGAAGAGACTGACCCCAAGGTTGATCCTCTCTCGCCTGACAACAAGCTGATAATGACAACCGGCCCCCTCACCGGGACCTGCGCCTCAACGGCGGGCCGTTATTCAGTCGTCACCAAAGGTGCGCTCACCGGCGCTATAGCCTGCTCCAACTCTGGCGGCTTCTTCGGCAACGAAATGAAAAATGCCGGTTACGACATGATCATTTTCGAGGGCAAGGCCAAAAAGCCGGTCTATTTGTTGGTCGAAAACGACAATGCTCAGCTAATTGATGCTGATGAATTCTGGGGCAAGTCCTGTTGGGATGCTGAAGAAGGCATTAAGGCCAAACACCAAGATCCACTGATCCGCGTTGCCTCGATCGGCGTGTCTGGGGAAAACGGTGTGAAGTTTGCGTGTATCGTTAACGATATGCACCGCGCCGCCGGGCGTTCTGGCGTTGGCACGGTAATGGGCTCGAAGAATTTGAAGGCTGTCGCCATTCGTGGCTCGGTTGGAGTGCAAGTGGAGGATGCCGACAAGTTTCTTTCCGCCGTTGCTGACGGCAAGTCAGTGTTGGCTGAAAATCCGGTCACCGGTCAAGGGCTGCCAACCTTTGGCACTCAAGTGCTGATGAACGTAATCAACGAATCTGGAGCCCTGCCAACGCGCAATCATCTAGACAGCCAGTTCTCCGGCGCTAGCAATATCTCGGCCGAGGCCATGGCTGAACCGCGTGAGGGCGACGGCAAAACCAACCTGCTGATCACTGCCGCCTGCTTTGGGTGTACCATTGCTTGCGGGCGAATTTCGACAATTGAGCGCAGTCACTACACGGTGGCTGAACGGCCTCAATATCAGATCGCTTCCGGCGGCTTAGAATATGAGGCAGCATGGGCATTGGGCGCAGCAACCGGGGTCGATGATCTTGATGCGCTGACTTTTGCTAACTTTGTTTGCAACGAGCAAGGCATCGATCCGATTTCGTTCGGCGCTACCGTAGGCGCCGCAATGGAGCTTTATGAAACCGGCGTAATCAGCGACAAAGAGACTGGTGGACTTGAGGTCAAGTTCGGTTCTGCAAAGGCGCTGACGGAACTTGCCGAACTTACCGGTCGAGGCGAGGGCTTTGGTGCGGAGATTGGTCTCGGCTCCAAGCGTCTCTGCGAAAAGTATGGCAAGCCCGAATTGTCAATGGCGGTCAAAGGCCAAGAATTCCCAGCCTATGACGCACGCGGCATTCAGGGCATGGGCCTGACTTATGCCACCTCCAACCGGGGTGCCTGCCATTTGCGCGGCTATACGGTTTCGTCGGAAATTTTCGGTATTCCAGAAAAAACCGAACCGACCGAGTCGGACGGCAAAGCCGGGCTGGTGAAAGCTTTTCAGGATGCAACTGGCGCAGTCGATTCTTCTGGCCTTTGCCTTTTTACTACCTTTGCCTGGACTCTCGACGACATCGCGCCGCAAATAGACGCGGCGTGCGAGGGCGATTGGACGCCAGAGCGTCTCGTTGAGGTAGGGGAGCGAGTGTGGAATCTGGAGCGTATGTATAATCTCCAAGCAGGCTTTACCGGCGCAGACGACACGCTTCCCAAAAGGCTACTGAAGGATGCCGCCAAGACTGGACCCGCAGAAGGCAAGGTCAATGACCTCGGCAAGATGCTGCCGGAGTATTATGAAGTACGCGGCTGGACTTCCGACGGCGTACCGTCCAACGAAACACTCGAGCGCATCGCGCTCTGATTGTGACTTTCGAGCTTTCCNCCGGTGGCCATAAGACGCCGNCGGCGGNAAANCCGATCAAACTGAGAATCATTCAGCCGAGGGGAAAGCCATGAAACACGTAATCGTGGGNGCCGGCCCAGCTGGCGTANTNGCNGCTGAAACATTGCGCCGGGGTGATTCGAGTGCGGAAATTCAAATTATTGGCGGCGAACCCGAGCCCCCCTATTCACGCATGGCTATCCCCTATCTTCTGGAAGGCAACATCGACGAGAACGGAACCTATCTGCGTAAGACCGGAGACCATTACGATTTACTAAAGATCGAATACTCCCATGGCTCTGTGGAATCGGTTTCACCAGCCGACAACTCGCTCACCCTCCAAAGTGGCGATGAAATCGCCTATGACCGTTTACTGATNGCATCAGGTGCACGGCCATTAAAGCCAACAGTCCCGGGCATGGATATGGCAGGGGTACATAATTGTTGGACACTGTCGGATGCGCGCGAGATCGCCAAACTCGCCACTGAGGGATCCAACGTGGTGCTGATCGGAGCTGGCTTCATCGGCTGCATCATTCTCGAATCCCTCCTAAAACTTGCTGGCAAACTCAGCGTCATCGAGATGGAAGACCGAATGGTCTCACGCATGATGGATGATATGGCTGGCGGCATGCTCAAACGCTGGTGCGAAAGCAAAAACGTCGAGGTGATGACCTCGAGCCGGGTCAGCGCTATTGAGGCAGATTCAAACGGCCCAGGCGACAAAGCCGTGGTGCTTGGGGATGGGCGAAAGCTCAACGCCCATCTGGTTGTCCTTGCGGTTGGCGTCGCACCTAATATGGAATTTCTTGACGGGAGCGGTGTCGCCACTGATGACGGCATCCTGGTTGACGACCACCTAGCAACCAATATCAAAAACATTTACGCCGCGGGCGACGTAGCCCAGGGACCAGATTTCTCAACGGGCAGCCAAATGGTTCATGCCATCCAGCCAACAGCAGTTGAACATGGCCGCATCGCAGCGCTCAATATGCTCGGCCAAAGCCCAATCTATAAGGGCAGCCTGATTATGAACGTGCTCGCCACTGCAGGTTTGGTATCAAGTTCCTTTGGCAAGTGGGACGGAGTGGCCGGCGGCGACAGCAGCGCTGCAACGGACGATGAGAATTTTAAATACCTTTGCCTACAATTTGAGGACGACCACTTGATCGGCGCGCTTGGCATCGGCATGACTGAACATATCGGCGTGATGCGTGGCTTAATTACCAACCGTACGCCACTCGGCNAGTGGAAAGATAAGCTCCTTGCCAGCCCCAACCGCGTCATGGAGGCCTACGTCGCTCACAGCCAAATCTAATACGACCGCCGAATTCGCAGCATGAAGATCACGGTCAAACTCTACGCGCAGCTCGGCATTTACCTACCCCCCGGTACCAAGGACAACCAGCTTGACATGGAAGTTGAAGAAGGCGCCACCGTAGCCGCCGTCTTCACAAAATTCAGTGTGCCACCAGAGAGCTGTCACCTTGTTCTAGTGAACGGCGCGTTTGTTCCTCCCGGACAGCGCGAAAGCCATTTGCTGAAAGAGCACGATGCACTTGCCGCTTGGCCCCCCATCGCCGGTGGGTCCTGATCATGAGCAAGACCGTCGCTTTCGAAAAAGAAATGGCTATTACGCACCGCGATTTCGTCCGACTTCTAGCACGCGCCGTCGGGCATAAGAACTTCCAGTTGGTAGACGGCAAGATTTCAATTACCGAAGGCCCGCGCAAGATGGAAATTACCCTTTCAAAAGAATCAGAGCGTCGCATTGCGTTGGTGGCGCTACCGGTCACATTTGTCCGTTTTGACTTCACCGGCTTTGAAGATGCTCAGGCAGAAATGAAACGCATCGATCTGCAATTTCAGCGCGGCGGTGGCTAAGAGTTAGTTGATCGGGGTCTGCCTCTTGCCCTTCTCTCATGCTAGTAAAGCCGCATGACAGATTTCGGCGATGCATTTTTGACCGCCTTCGCGCTGGTCGCAAACCTGGACGGGGGCCTGTCCGAGGTNGTGGCTCTTTCNCTGAAGGTGAGCCTCAGCGCAGTGATTATCGCCAGCATTATCGGCCTTCCAATCGGCGCAGCGCTGGCGCTNTATCGTTTTCCAGGGCGCAGNTTTCTGGTCGTTGTNGTGAACTCCTTTATGGGNCTGCCNCCNGTGGTGATCGGGTTGATCGTCTATCTTCTCTTGTCCCGCGCCGGACCGTTTGGAGTTTTTGGCCTTTTGTTCACGCCGACAGCGATGATTATTGCCCAGGTATTGCTGATCACGCCACTCGTCGCCGCTCTCGCGCGCCAAGCAATGGAAACCCTCTGGCTGGAATATGAGGAACAATTCCACTCCCTAGGCTCTACCCCGCTCCGCTCCCTAAGCGCACTGCTCTGGGACGGTCGCTACAGTCTGATCACCGCGGTACTCGCCGGCTTNGGCCGCGCCATCGCTGAGGTTGGCGCAGTGATGATTGTTGGTGGCAATATCGACCATGTTACTCGCGTAATGACTACCTCTATTGCGCTTGAAGTAAGCAAAGGGAACCTTGCGCTCGCCCTTGGGCTTGGCATTATACTGGTGATTATCTCAGTACTCGTGAACGGCCTAGTGTTTGTACTGCGGGGCAATCAGCGGCACGGCGTGACGCCATGAAGAATGCTAACGCGCCCTCAATCCTCCCCTTGGAACTGAGAGATGTCAGCCTCGAGATTAACGGCCATCGCCTGATCAAGAATCTCTCCTGCCGCTTTGAGGCGCCGACTATTTCCATCATCGTCGGGCCCAACGGTGCCGGCAAAAGCCTGCTGCTTCGTCTCTGCCACGGCCTGCTCGCACCGAGTACTGGGGACATTAGCTGGCTTGGCGCGAACGGTCGCAATCCGTCGAATTATCAGGCGATGGTGTTTCAGCGTCCGGTCCTGCTGCGGCGCTCAGTTAGCGCCAATATCGATTTTGCATTATCTATTAGAAAGGTGCCAAAGNGCCACCGCCGTAAACTTATCGACGAAGCCCTNCGCCGCGCCGGACTCAATCGATTCGCTAAGACGTCGGCCCGTGTACTCAGCTTCGGTGAGCAACAGCGCCTAGCACTCGCCCGCTCCTGGGCGCTGCGTCCACAGGTTCTCTTTCTTGATGAGCCCACCGCCAGCATCGACCCGGCGGCCACCCATGTCATAGAGGAGGTTATACTGGCAATGCGTGACCAGGGTACAAAAATTATCATGTCAACACACGATCTCGGCCAGGCACGCAGGCTGGCCGACNAGATGCTGTTCTTNCACCGCGGACGNCTGATGGAAAAATCGGATGCGCANGCGTTTTTTGCAGAGCCACAGAATGATNTCGCCCATGCCTTCCTACGGGGAGAACTGCTGTGGTGGGAGCGCCGCGAGTTGACCCCGCCCTGAATCGGAATACTAACCTTGAAGCTGATACCTAAATTTCTTTACGGATCGTTCGTTGCTGTCGCCTTATTGGTGGCACCGTCGGCACGTGCAGATTCTCCCTTCATTATTCTCGCCTCCACTAGCTCGACGCAGAATTCTGGCTTGCTTGATCATATTTTGCCGATATTCGAAAAAATTAGTGGGATCCACGTGCGCGTGCTCGCGGTCGGCACCGGGCAAGCGCTGCGACTCGCCCGCAATGGCGATGCGGACGTGCTTTTTGTGCATCATAAGCCGTCTGAGGAGAAATTCGTAGCTGACGGTTTCGGCGTGCAGCGCCATGAAGTGATGTATAACGAGTTCCTAATAATCGGCCCAGCGGAGGACCCAGCAGGAATTGCCGATATGAAAAATGCTGGCATCGCCATGACACGCATCGCTAATGCTAGAGTCCCCTTCGTTTCCCGCGGCGACGATAGCGGCACTCACAAGCGGGAACTTTTCCTCTGGCACTTGGCGGGATTAGATGCGACAGAAAATGATCCGGGTTGGTACCACGAAGCTGGCAGCGGCATGGGCGCTACCCTGAATACAGCCGCGGCGATGACAGCGTATACCCTGGTTGATTCGGGAACTTGGCTGAACTTCAACAATCGCCAAGGGCTAGCAGCTCTACTTCGCGGAGATCCGGTTCTGTTCAACAATTATGGTGTGATCCTTGTGGATAAAAAGAGGCATCCACATGTGAAATCCGAGCATGGGCAACGCTTTATCGATTGGCTTATATCGCCAATCGGACAAAACGTGATTGGCGCCTTTATGATCAATGGCGAGCGCGCATTTACCCCGAGCGCGTTGGGCGGTTGAACTTTGAGAGCATTTTAGTCACTGCATTGTGAAATTGTTTTACTGGCGCGCGCGTAATCCTTCAGACGATTCCTCTACCGCACTAAAAATAAGAAGTTTTCGTACCAATCTTCTCAGCCATACGGAATTATAGCTGCAGTCCTTTTACGCGCTATGACGGCTCCAGCAAGGCATTTTCTATTAGCGTCCCGTCTGCCGGAAAACATCGCGCTCTCGCAGCGCGTCGTGATGATTGGTGAGTGGGGCTGGAGCCCGACTAAACTACGGCGTCTTTAATGAATCTAATGAACATGAACTACCAAATTCCCTACTGGTAGGCATTTGTTTGAAAATTCGGCCTTAGGAGCAGTGGTTTAACGTTGCGTAATAGTTAATCGGAGGAGCGCTAGACTCTCTCCATCACCATGGCGATGCCCTGGCCAACACCGATGCACATGGTGCAAAGAGCAAAGCGCCCGCCACTCTTCTCCAATTGACGCAGAGCTGTAAGCACCAGGCGCGCACCACTCATGCCAAGCGGGTGGCCAAGTGCGATAGCACCTCCATTAGGATTCACATGTTCGGCATCATCCGGCAGGCCAAGGTCGCGCGTTACTCCGAGTGCCTGAACGGCGAATGCCTCATTGAGTTCGATAACGTCTATGTCGCCGATATTGAGTCCCAGCCGTTCCAACAATTTACGCGAGGCTGGCGCCGGACCCATACCCATGATGCGCGGCGCAATGCCAGCCGTTGCTAGGCCAAGCACCCGGGCACGCGGTGTGAGGCCATTGGTCTTGGCTGCTGTTTCCGACGCCAATAAGACGGCGCAAGCACCATCATTCACACCGGAGGCGTTGCCCGCCGTCACCGTGCCGCCCTCACGAAACGGTGTTGGCAGGTTAGCAAGCGCTTCAGCCGTGGTGTCGCCGCGCGGATGCTCGTCCTCATCAACCACGACGGGTTCTCCCTTGCGGCGGGGAATAGTGACGGGGGTTGTTTCGCCATCGAAAAAACCGGAATTGATAGCCGCTTGGGCGCGCAACTGACTGCGCAGCGCAAAGGCGTCCTGGTCGTCTCGCGCAATCTGATATTCCTCGGCAATGTTTTCCGCCGTCTCTGGCATGGAATCTATGCCATAGCGCGCCTTCATCAACTTATTTACGAAGCGCCAGCCCAGCGTCGTATCTTCAATTTTAGGGGTGCGCGAAAAGGCAGTCTCTGCCTTAGCCATGACGAAGGGCGCGCGTGACATACTCTCAACTCCACCGGCAACGATAAAATCCGCCTCGCCCGCCTTGATCGCCCTGGTCGCACCACCAATCGCGTCCATGCCCGAGCCACATAAGCGGTTGATCGTCACCGCAGGGACGCATTCCGGCATGCCAGCGAGAAGCAACGCCATGCGCGCAACATTTCGGTTATCCTCACCGGCCTGGTTAGCGCAACCAAACACGACATCGTCAACCGCCTGCCAATCCGCTTCACGGTAGCGTTCCATCAAAGTGCGGATTGGGATCGCACCAAGATCGTCCGGACGCACCGGGGAAAGGGCACCGCCATAGCGCCCAATTGGCGTTCTCACACCATCGCATATAAAGGCTTCGGTCACAGCGGTAGCTCCTTATCCACGCATCTCGTCCCGCAGCGCTTCCGTCGCCGCAGCATCGACTTTGAATTCGTCATTCAATACCACGCCGTAGGCTTCGCGCGCATACTCGACTGTGCAATAGTCATCAAGCACGTCCTCTCGGACTTGCTCCGGACTGCGCTTCAGCGGGTCGCCATAGCCACCACCGCAGGCATTGAGCACAGCAATGCAATCACCCTTCAAATTACGCAGATTATGTACCTTGGCCGGCAACTCCTCAATCTTATCTGGGGTCGCGACATTATATTTTTGTACCCGCGCTCCCGCTCCCGCACCACCGCCGAGAAAGCCCCACGGAGCATCCTCATGGCGGTCGGATTCGTGGGTTAAAAAACCGTCGGTTAGATAGCGCTGTACCTTGATCATTCCGATGCCGCCACGGTGTTCGCCTGCGCCAGGCATAACATCGTCGCGTAACTCGTAGCGGTCACAAATGAGAGGTAGGTGCATGCCAAGATCCTCAATCGGATTGTTGCGTGTATTGCGCATCAACTCCTCAATGCCGTCTGGTCCATCAGATTCAGGCCGCCCACCGTAGGACCCCTCGTTTACCTCGATGAAGACCCAGTAATTGCCTTCAGGGCGCACACCGGAATAGGCAATGGCCGAGACATCGGCCGAACAACCCGCCGTGACTTTGTCCGGAATGGCCGGCCCCAAGGCCTTTGCAATGCAATCGACCACGCGCTGAATCTGGTTGAAACGCGCCTCCGCAGCAGCAGGATATTGTGGGTTAAAGATCGAACCCAAGGGCGCGATCACCTTGATTGGCCGGAACGAGCCTTCATTTTGAGGGACATGCTCCGAGATCGTGGCAGAATCAAGTAGAATGGCGCGGAAAGCAAAATAACACGCCACCTTTGTCGAGCCCTCAAATGGCACATTGAAGGCCGTCGGCACCTGGGGCGATGAGCCCGTGAGATCAACCTCGGCAGAATCACCTTCGATGCGTACGCAAACCTTCACTGGCAGAGTCTGCTCTCGATTGCGGCCGTCATCGTCTAGATAACCCTCGGCACGGTATTCACCATCAGGGATCTCGGCGATGCGCTTACGCAACATGGCTTCAGAATATGCCATCAATTGCTGGGTTGCCGTGAAAACCGTGTCTTTGCCGTAGAGATCAAGCAGCTCGATAAAGCGCTTCGCACCGAGCTCGACGGAAGCGACCTGGGCCTCAATATCACCAAGCACCTGGTCAGGCACTCTGGTGTTGGTCTCTATGAATTGCCAGAGCGCGCGGTTCCGTTCACCACCCTCATAAAGTTTCACGCCCTTGAACAACATGCCTTCGGCGAAGACGTCGGGCACGTCGATGATTAGACCGGGGGTGGCCGCGCCGATGTCGACATGGTGTGCTGTATTAGCTGAAAAACCGACCAATTCGCCGTCATAAAAAACCGGTGCGACGGCAGCAATATCGGGCGAATGGCTAGCCCCATAATAGGGGTGATTGTGGATTACCACATCGCCTGGCTGCCATGGATCATGCAGGGTCTCGTTGATCCCACGCAAGTAAGCGGGGATCGAGCCGATATGCATCGGCGTAGAGTCCGATTCGCACAAAGTATTGCAATCAGCGTCGAACAGGCCAGCGCCAAGATCCTCCGATTCACGGATGATAGAGGAATAGGACATGCGATAAAGCACATGGCCCATCTCCTTGGCGATGGTGTGCAATGCACCACCGATGACCTGTAGCGTAATCGGATCGACTTCTTTTCTGCTCATCTTCTTCAGTCTCCGCGACATCCCGCGTCACGCCTTATCACTGACGCGTAAATTACCGAACGCCGTGACCTCTGCAATATGATCAGGCGGAATCAGTGTGGTGGAATCATTCTGGATGATGATTGCCGGACCGGTCACCGTCTGCCCGGACAGAAGCTTGCCTCGATCATAACGTGGTGTATCAACCGTCTCACCCTCATCAAAGGTAGTCGGACGGGTATACATCACTGCGCCTTTCGGATTGTTGCCCTTGCCGATTTTGAGCTCAGGCCAACTAAGGCGGTCAGTTGCCGCTGCCGCGATCACCCGCAATGTAATGATTTCGACGTTTTGATGCTCAAAGGCATGGCCATAGTCGCAACGATGGGCCTCATGGAAATTTTCAATCAGCACCCGCTTGTTATTGTTATCGACTATTCCATCAGCAATTTCGGCGCGCAGTTCGAAACCCTGTCCCGCATAGCGGCATTCGGCAATTCGGGTAAAATTGCGCTCCTGCGAAGTGACGCCGTCTGCGGCAAGCGCCTCGCTGGCCTGTCCGACAAGCTCGTCGAGTTCCTGGTTAAGGTCATCAAGCGCGGTCTGCTCCGCTTCGCTGATACCGATCAGTACCGATCGGGTGAACTCATATTGTGTATCAGTGGCTAGCAAGCCAGTCGCCGCATTGATGCCTGGTGCCGGTGGCACGATAACGTCACGCGCCACCACCGTTTTAGCGAGTTCCACGCCATGGAGTGGCCCGGCTCCACCAAAAGCGACAAGGGAATAATCACGTGGGTCAATGCCCTTGGCAACCGAGTTGGCTCGGATTTCAAGCGCCATGTTGGAATTGACCACCCGGATGATGCCAAGCGCCGCTTCCTCGACGCTCAATCTGAGCTTTTCGCAGAGATTGTCCTCTATAGCTTTGATCGAAAGCTTGGGATCAATGGCGACACCGCCACCAAGGAATTTCTCAGCATCTAGCCGGCCAAGCACTACTTGTGCATCAGTCACGGTAGGCTCTAAGCCGCCTTTGCCATAACAGGCAGGTCCCGGGTTCGCTCCGGCCGATCGTGGACCAACATGAAATGCGCCGCCCTCATCGACGTACGCAACCGAGCCACCACCGGCGCCAATGGTCGTCAAATCGATCATGGGAGTGAGGATAGGATAGCCACCGACGTTGGTATCGCGAGGATTCATGATACGTACGCTGCCACCGGGCACGACACTTATATCTGCTGAGGTGCCACCGATATCAACAGTAATCAAATTTTCAACGGCAGATAGATCGCCCGCCCATTTACCGCCGATTACGCCACCCGCAGGCCCGGACATTAGGATAGTTACCGGCCGTTCACTCCCACCCTCGATGGTGGTCACACCGCCGTTTGATTGCATTACGCGGATCTCAGCGGTCACCCCTTCGGCACGTAACGAGTTCTTAAGATTGCCCAGATAGTAGGAGGTGCGCGGACCGATAAAGGCATTCATTGCAGCAGTGGAGAAACGCTCATATTCGCGGATCACATCGGCAACCTCGCTTGAGCAACTCACATAGGTGTCGGGAAGAATCTCCTCAACAATTTCTTTGGCGCGCTGTTCGTGAACGTTGTTGAGGAACGAAAAGATGAAGCAAATAATTACAGCATCGACGCCGCGCTCTTTAAATAGCTCCGCCGCTGCTCGGACCTGATTCTCGTCCATCGCCACCTCGACACTGCCATCTGGAGGCATGATGCGCTCGGTAATCGGGATGCGGTTGCGTCGTTTAACTAGGGGCTTGGACTGCCACGGCACGTCGAACTGCATCGAAAAATTGTGCGGCCGCTTACCGCGTGCTAGGAGGAGAATGTCACGAAACCCACGCGTCGTCAGCATGCCAACCTCCGCGCCGTCATATTCTATCACCGCGTTGGTTGCGACTGTGGTGCCGTGCACTACCTTTTCGACATCGCTAGGGGCGACACCAGCAATATCGCAGATTTCTCGGATACCCCTTATGACGCCGACAGATTGATCCTCCGGCGTGCTCGGCACCTTGTGCACAACCACGCCGCCTGCCGTACAAGCAACCTTATCCGATTCGAGAATAAGATCGGTGAACGTGCCACCAACATCGACGCCGATCTTGGTCATAGCTCCTGCCCGTTCAGTTTTTTTGTTACCCTCACGCGTAGACGCATCATAATATCTACCCGGAAAGATTGAAATGTCGATTAGGCAGCGTCCGGCACCAGTTTGAGGGCATGTTCGATGACTTCTGGTCCCGCACCAGAGCGCGGTACGTTTTCACTTAAATAACGTCGCCAAGCACGAGCGCCGGGGCGAGCATGGAACAGGCCTAGCATATGCCGGGTGATGTGATTAAGACGGGTACCGGAGCTCAAATTGCGTTCGATGTAGGGTAGCATGGCACGGGCAATCTCGTGACGGCTCAGCGTCTGATGGGGGTCTGCAAAAATGCGCGCATCCGCCTCAGACAAGATGTAAGGATCCTCGAAGGCAGCACGACCGATCATCACACCATCAACTCTGGTTATATGCTTAATTGCTTCTTCGATGCTCCTCACCCCGCCATTAAGAACGATTTCAAGCTTCGGTAATTCTTCTTTTAGATGGTAGACTCGGTCGTAGTTGAGTGGTGGTATTTCGCGATTTTGCTTTGGAGTCAGGCCCTCTAGTATCGCGATACGGGCATGAACAGCTAGGCTCGCCACACCAGCATCTGCCACTTTCTGCACGAAGTGACGAAGAAATTTGAAATTATCATGATCGTCGATGCCAATACGGCATTTGACAGTGACCGGAATATCAACCGCCTCTACCATTGCGGCAACGCAACGCGCGGCAAGCTGAGGCTCAGCCATTAGCGCAGCACCGAAGTGGCCGCTTTGCACTCGCTCACTGGGACAGCCAACATTGAAATTAATCTCGCCGTATCCAGCTGCCTCGCCATGCCGCGCTGCTGTCGCCAATTCCGCCGGATCACTACCACCAAGTTGCAGTGCAACAGGGTATTCCCCTAGATCAAAGGCCAGCAAAAAGTCACGCTTGCCGTAACAAATCGCGGCAGCGTTGATCATCTCGCTATAGAGCAGTACATGCTGGCTGATCTGGCGCAGAAAATATCGCCCGTGCCGGTCTGTGCACTCCATCATCGGCGCTACACTCAAACGCCGGTCGGTAATTTTCATTCGCGCCATACGCAACTACGATCCAATCCTTTCTCACCATTGACAGGCGCCCAAAATCCTCTATATGTCAACGATGTAAAAGCGCTGATTTGAGCAACAGATTGCGGGCGCTATAGAAAAGCGGCTAAAGCGAGGAAGGCCGCTCAGCGATAGCTGGAGCGGATTTTTTTCTTGAACTGGACCGATATGGCCGATTCGAAGTCCATATTCGATCATACGCCTAAACTTCCGAGTACCCGCCTTGGTGAGGGTGTCTGTGCGTCGGCGCTGAGAGATATTTCGGTAAGCTTTGAATTTTTTCCACCAACAAGCAACAAGATCGCCGAGCAGTTGTGGAATGCGATCCTAAGGCTAGCACCACTTGACCCAAACTTTGTCTCCGTCACATATGGTGCTGGCGGTACGACGCGCGAGCGTACCTTCGATACCGTCGAGCGCATCATGCACGACACCGTACTCACTCCAGCTGCACATCTTACCTGCGTCGGCGATTCGCGTGGTCATGTCGACGATGCAGCTAGGCGCTATTGGGATGCAGGCGTTCGTCATGTAGTAGCACTCCGCGGTGACCCACCGCAAAGCGCTGAGAAATTTGAGCCCGTGAAAGACGGCTATACCCATGCTTCCGATCTCGTCGCCGGCCTGAAGCGCGTTGCCAATTTCGAAATCAGCGTCGCTGCCTATCCGGAAATTCACCCCGAGGCCGCGAACGCCGAGGCTGATCTCGACAATCTCAAGCGCAAGCTAGATGCAGGTGCGGGTCGTGCCATAACCCAGTTCTTTTTCGATGTTGATCTTTTTCTACGCTTCCGCGACCGAGCACGAGCCGCCGGTATCGAGGCCCCCATCTCCCCAGGAATCCTGCCGGTCACCAACTACGCCCGTTTGGTCAGTTTCAGCGCACGTTGCGGCACCTCGCTGCCCGATTGGCTTTCTCGCCTGTTCGATGGGCTAGACGAGGATCCAGATACACGGCGCCTGATCGCCGGCTGGATCGCTATTGAGCAATGCCGCCAGCTGACTATACACGGTGTAAAAGACATCCATTTCTATACTCTAAACCGGGCGGAATTGACACGCGCGATCTGTCACGCTCTTGGCATTCGAGACACCTCAACAACTGCAGAAGCCACGTCATGACAGAACGCGCAGAGAAACTTGAAGCATTGGCGCAGCAACGGATTGTTATTTTAGATGGTGCCATGGGCACGATGATCCAGGGACTCAAACTGGATGAGGCAGATTTCCGCAACGAGCGGCTAGCCGCCCATAATATCGAGCTCAGGGGAAATAACGATCTCTTGTCGCTTACCAAGCCGGATGCCATACGCGGCATTCACGATGCTTTTCTCAATGCCGGCGCTGATATCGTGACCACCAACACCTTTAACGCGACAACCCTGTCACAGGCCGATTACGATACCACCAATCTAGTGCGTGAAATGAATGTCGCCTCGGCGCGCCTCGCCGTCGATGCCGCTCGCGCAGCCGAAACACCCGAGCGACCGCGCTTTGCGGCCGGCGCTCTCGGCCCAACAAGCAAGACAGCCTCCATTTCACCCGACGTAGCCGACCCGGGCTTCCGTTCTGTCAGCTTCGACGACCTACGCAAGGCCTATGATGAATCGGCACGCGCCCTGATCGAGGGCGGCGTCGATCTGCTATTGCTTGAAACCGTGTTTGACACACTAAATGCCAAGGCAGCGATTTACGCCTTAGAAAAACTATTCACTGATCTCGGTCGCCGACTACCATTGATAATCTCAGGAACAATCACTGATCTTTCTGGCCGAACTCTGACCGGCCAGACCACTGAAGCGTTTTGGAATTCTGTTCGTCACGCACGACCCTTCGCGATCGGACTTAATTGCTCCTTGGGGGCTGAACATATGCGTCCCTACGTGGCGGAGCTTGCACGCGTCGCAGAAACTCGTGTTTCAGCTTACCCCAATGCGGGACTACCCAACGAGTTCGGTGAATATGACGAAACGCCGACTCAAACCGCTGCTCTCCTGCGCGAGTGGGCCGAGAGCGGGCTGGTAAATATAATTGGCGGCTGCTGTGGTACTACGCCGGAGCATATCCTTTCCATCTCCGAAGCAGTGATGAACATCCTTCCACGGGAAATTTCCGAACGCCCCGCGCATCTTCGCCTTTGTGGGCTTGAGCCCTTGGTAGTTCGCGCGTGAACGGCCTCTTCGTCAACATCGGCGAGCGCACCAACGTCGCTGGCTCAGCCAAGTTCCGCAAATTTATCACCGAGGGCAATTTCGGCGCAGCCCTAGATATTGCCCGCCAACAGGTCGAGAATGGCGCTCAGATCATCGATATTAATATGGATGAAGGGCTGTTGGACTCAGAAGCTGCAATGGTCCGGTTCCTGAATCTAATTGCCGCCGAGCCAGATATCAGCCGGGTGCCAGTGATGATTGATTCATCAAAATGGTCGGTCATCGAAGCCGGCCTCAAATGCGTTCAAGGAAAGGCTATAGTCAATTCTCTTAGTCTAAAGGAAGGAGAGGCAAGTTTTCTCGAACAGGCTGAAGAGTGCCGTCGCTACGGTGCAGCGATGGTGGTGATGGCCTTCGATGAAAATGGCCAGGCAGAAACTGAAGATCAAAAGTTTGAAATTTGCCAGCGCGCCTACAATCTCCTCACTGAAAAAATCGGAATCGCACCTGAGGATATCATCTTCGACCCCAACATCTTTGCCGTCGCGACCGGTATCGAAGAACACAACGATTATGCCCGAGCCTTTATTGCCGCAACAAAGCGTATCCGGCAAAATCTTCCAGGCGCGCACGTCTCGGGCGGCCTTTCCAACGTTTCCTTCTCATTTCGTGGTAACAACCGCGTACGCGAGGCGATGCATTCTGCCTTTCTCTACCACGCTATCCAAGCAGGTATGGATATGGGCATCGTCAATGCCGGCCAATTGACCGTCTATGAAGATATTCCTAAGGACCTCTTAGAGCGGGTCGAAGATGTGCTGTTAAACCGCCGCCCGGATGCCACCGAACGCTTGCTAGAGATTGCCGAGAGCCATCGCGGTAAAGGCGCTGCGAAAAGCACTTCCGATTTAACCTGGCGCAAGGGCAATGTGAATGCACGCCTCAGCTATGCGCTCGTGAATGGTATCGGTGACTTCGTCAACGAGGATGTCGAGGAAGCCCGACTTGAAGCTGAACGCCCACTCGACGTAATCGAGGGGCCGCTGATGGACGGCATGAACATCGTCGGTGATCTTTTTGGCGCCGGCAAAATGTTTTTGCCCCAGGTGGTCAAAAGCGCACGGGTAATGAAGAAGGCCGTCGGCATTCTCATCCCCTATATGGAGGATGATGAAAACAGCGGCAACAGCAGCTCCAAAGCTGGAAAAATTCTAATGGCAACTGTCAAGGGTGATGTGCATGACATTGGCAAGAATATCGTCGGCGTGGTGCTGCAATGTAATAATTATGAAGTGATTGACCTCGGAGTTATGGTACCGGTCACTCAGATCATAACTACGGCAAAACAGAAAAACATCGATGTTATCGGTCTCTCCGGCCTGATTACGCCGAGCCTCGACGAGATGTGTAATGTGGCGACAGAAATGGAACGTGAGGGACTAAAGACACCGCTTTTAATCGGCGGCGCAACGACTAGCCGACTGCATACGGCAGTCAAGGTGGCGCCGCGGTACCACGGAACCACTGTTCATGTGCCGGACGCATCCAAGGCAGTGGGTGTCGTAAGTGACCTTTTGTCGAACAATCGCCGGCAAGAATATGAGCAGACAATTCGTGCTAGCTACGAACGAATTCGCGAGGGGTATGCGCGCGGCCAAACACACGAAGACCGCGTAACCATTGTGGAAGCGCGGAAGAACTGCCTTGCGATCAATTGGACCAGCTACCTACCGCCTCAGCCCACATTTTTAGGCACTAAATCGTTCGACAAATTTGATTTGATAGAACTGGAACCGCTGATCGATTGGACGCCCTTCTTTCGTACATGGGATCTGGTCGGAAAATATCCGCGTATTCTTGAAGACGAGCGAATTGGCAAGGCTGCAAACGAGTTATTCACAGATGCGCGCTCTATGCTGAAGCAAATCGTCAAGGAAAAATGGCTAAGTGCGCGGGGCGTTGTTGGCTTTTGGCCAGCCAACCGGATACGGGAAGACGATGTTGCGGTTTATGTCGACGAAGGACGAGACCAGCAGTGTGCCAAGTTGCATTTCCTGCGCCAGCAAATGCCCCGAAAGCCGGGCAGCGCTAACCTGTCACTAGCTGATTTCATCGCACCCAAGGAAAGTGGCCTCGCCGATCATATCGGCGCTTTTGCGGTTTCCGTGGGCGCTGAAGCAGATAGCATAGCGCAGCGCTTCGAAGAGGCACAGGACGATTACAGTGCCATCATGGTGAAAGCCCTAGCAGACCGTCTCGCTGAAGCCTTCGCTGAGCGTATGCATCAGATGGTGCGCATACAACATTGGGGCTATGCACCGAACGAGCAACTCGATAATGATCGCCTGATTGCCGAGGACTATACCGGAATCCGCCCCGCGCCAGGCTATCCCGCTTGCCCTGACCATACCGCGAAAGGCACCCTCTTTAAATTGCTCTCGGCTAAAGAAAGTGCCGGAATTGAGCTCACAGAAAGCTATGCGATGCACCCGGCAGCCTCAGTTAGCGGATTCTATTTCAGCCATCCAGAAAGCCGCTATTTCGGGCTTGGCAAAATAGAGCGTGATCAGGTCGAAGATTATGCCAAGCGCAAGGGTATTTCGACGCGGGAAGCGGAGCGCTGGCTCGCACCCAATCTCGCCTATGATCCGAATTTACAGAAAGAAAATGCGCCAGACTAGACGCCGAAAAGATATTCACTAGAGGGCGGTGGGATGTATAGAAATGCGGATTTTGCTGGCAAAAGCGCCTTTGTCACCGGCGCGGGTGGAGGCATGGGCCTCGCCACTGCATTGAGCCTGCTCGAAGCCGGTGCGGAAGTGACCCTGTTCGACCTCAAGGATGCGCCAAGGGACCTGCCAGACGGTGCGAATTATATTCAGGGTGATGTTAGCGACGAGGATGCCGTTGCCGCAGCTATCGCGGCACGTGCAAAGATCTCTGGTCGGCTCAATTATCTCGTTAATGCCGCCGGCGTGCTATGGCTCGAGACCGATGTTTCCGCTATCGACATTGATCTTGATGTGTGGGACCAAGTGTTCAACATCAACCTCAAATCCATGGTCCATACGTCCCGCCATGCGGTGCCTTTGATGAAAAGCTCTGGCGGCGGCGCGATGGTACATTTCTCAACAATTCAATGTCTGCGTGGCGACGGTCACCCGCAGGATGCGTATCAGGCCTCCAAAGCAGGAATTTTGGCACTTTCCAAATCTCTCGCCATCCAGCTCGCCAACGACAAAATTCGCTCAAACGTGATCCTCCCCGGCCCAACACTCTCACCCATGCAGCAGCGCTGGTACGACAACCCTGCGATGGGCCAGACTATCGCCGATCACGTACCTTTGAAGCGTCTCGCAACGCCTGAAGATATGGCAAATGCCTGCCTCTTTTTACTTTCAGATTCAGCATCCTTCATCACCGGCACCGAATTGGTCGTCGATGGCGGCCTAACGGCTATGCCTTAGGGCGCTTGCGGAGCAGGATGGACGTGGCGTCAATGTCTACGTCAAATGCCCTACATTGTCTTCCAGGCGATATGAACCTTGTGCAACCTTTTTTCATCGCTTGTGTGGGCTTTTCTACCAACATCTGGAAAATGCTGGAACACGGCTTGTACCATCGGGCAGAGGGCGCATAATCTTGGCTATTAATGATGGAGGCCGCCATGGCGAACTACAATATCGCGCTCATCCCTGGAGACGGCATCGGCAAGGAAGTTTGCCCCGAGGCCGTGAAAGTATTGGAGAAGGTTGGCGGCCAGTTCGGCATTTCTTTCAGTTGGCGAGAATTCGATTGGTCTTGCGAAACATATGCTAATACTGGACGCATGATGCCGGAGGACGGCATCGAGCAACTTCGCCCATTCGACGCCATCTTCCTCGGCGCAGTGGGCTATCCTGGTGTAGCCGACCACGTCTCACTGTGGGGACTTCTCATCCCAATCCGCCGCGCCTTCCAACAATACGTCAATCTCCGCCCAATCAAACTGATGGAGGGTGTTACCACGCCACTCGCCGGACGCACCGCTCACGAGATCGACTTCGTGATTGTACGCGAGAACAATGAGGGTGAATATTCCGAGATGGGCGGACGCATCTATGCCGGTAGCGAGCGTGAGATGGTAGTGCAAGAAAGTGTGTTTACCCGAGAGGGGGTCGATAAGGTTTTGCGCTTCGCCTTCGAACAAGCTGAGAAGCGCCGGGGGCACGTCACCTCGGCAACTAAGTCCAACGGCATTATCCATACAATGCCCTACTGGGACGAACGCTTTGCTGCGATGAAAGCAAATTTTTCCACCATTGAGACCAGCCAGTTTCATATTGACATTCTTTCTGCCCATTTCGTTCAACACCCTGACTGGTTCGATGTGGTGGTGGGCAGTAATCTGTTTGGTGATATCCTATCCGACCTCGGTGCCGCCGTGGCTGGTGGCATGGGTCTCGCGCCCGCCGCCAATATCAATCCAGAAATGGAACACCCGTCCATGTTCGAGCCAGTGCACGGCTCAGCACCAGATATCGCTGGCAAAAGCATCGCGAATCCTATCGCGCAGATCTGGACTGGTGCAATGATGCTCGACCATCTCGGCCATGCGGATGCCGGGAAAGCAATAACCAACGCGATTGAAAAGGTCCTCGCTGCCGGCGACGGCCTTACCGCCGATCTTGGTGGCAAGGCGAGCACCCAGGAGCTTGGCAAAACTATAGTTGGGGCCCTCTAAGTACCTGCCATGGATCCGCGCCGCAACAGTCACTGGCTCAAAGAAGCAATCGCCCCGGACGAAAACGATTGCCCGTCGCTTGGCGGCGATGATAGCGCCGATATTTGTATTGTCGGCGGTGGCTTTACAGGCCTCTGGACCGCTATTCAGCTCAAACAGCAGGATTCCTCCCTCAAAGTAGCACTCATCGAGAAGGACGTCTGCGGTGCAGGTGCAAGTGGGCGCAATGGTGGTTTCGTATTAAGCTGGTGGGCCAAATTCCTGTCACTCGAAAAAATATGCGGTGGTGAGGAAGCAGTGCGCCTAGCCAAAGCCTCTGCTGACTCTGTCGACGCCATCGGTGAGTTCTGCCACCAGCAAGGCATTGATGCCCATTATCGACGCGATGGCTGGCTCTGGGCTGCAACCGGCGAGCAGCAGATTGACTCTTGGGACGGCACTATGAATGCCGTAGGGCGCTATCAGCAATATCCTTTCAAGCGCTGGCAACCCGAGGAAGTTTCCGCACGCTCGGGATCCGGTAAGCATCTTGCGGGAATTTTCGAGCCAACCGCTGCCAGTGTGCAGCCTGCGGAATTAGCGCGCGGATTGCGAAGGGTGGCGCTAGAACGCGGTGTACGCATCTTCGAACATACACCTATGACAAAGTTAAAGGACGGAGCACAGCCCGTCATCGTCACGTCGCACGGCACCATTCGCGCTAACAAAGTGGTTCTCGCGATCAATGCTTGGAGCATCCGTTTCATGCCTATCCGCCGTGCCATTGTTGTGGTATCGAGCGATATCGTCATTACCGGTGCCATGCCAGAACGCCTGGAGGAAATTGGCTGGCGCAATGGCATGACCATTTCTGACGGTCGAATGCTAGTACATTATTACCGCACCACCCGCGACGGTCGCATTGCCTTTGGCAAAGGCGGCATGCATGGCAATCTGCCTTACGGTGGGCATGTCGGTACGAAACTGGACGGCCCCTCACCGCTCGCCGACGATGTCACTAAATGGCTGAACTGGACCTACCCCAAATTGCGAGGAGTGCGTGCGGCCGACAGTTGGCGAGGGCCAATCGACCGCTCCAAATCGGGTCTGCCCTATTTTGGAGCTCTCGAAGGTCGGCCAAACGTGCTATACGGCGTCGGCTATTCAGGAAATGGTGTCGGTCCGTGCCATGTTGGCGGCAGGATTCTCGCCTCCCTCGCTCTGGAAAAGCAAGACGAATGGTCGGAATGCGGCCTGGTGCGACCGTTGGGGCGTGATTTTCCGCCCGAGCCAATCCGGTATTTCGGTGGAAAACTGGTACGAAGCGCCATCGCCCGTAGTGATGCAGCAGCGGATGCCGGCCGCGCACCAGGCCCCCTCACCCACTACCTAGCCAGCTTTGCGCCCGCAGGCCTTTCCCCATTTAAGGGGCAAAAGACATAAACGAAAATCGTTTTAAATTGTTACTGAAAAAGTTGTTTTCGTCATTTTCTTTAATTGAATCTAACTATCTGTCAATTTTTGCGTTATATTTCACCGTATTCGTTTTCTGATGTTCCCCGAGTGAGGAAAGCAAGATGGCCCTGCTGAAAATGGAAGAGTGGTACGACCTGGCACGCGAAACCAATTGGACACCGAGCTATGCCAGCGAAGAGGAACTCTATCCAGAAACCATGTCGGAAGATTTTGGTATTCCGTTAAATGTTTGGGAAACGTTCGACGAGCCTTATAAAGTCTCGTACCGAGACTATGTGCGCGCCCAACGTGACAAGGATGTGGCAGCTTATTCGGTGAAGGCCGCGCTAGCGCGGGCCGAATTCTTCAAGAATGCCTCACCCCATTGGAAAGCATTGCTGGCACTCCATTTCAGCGCTGTATGCTGGGCTGAATTTCATTCGGCATCTTGCTTTGGGCGAATGACCCGATTCGGTCGCGCGCCGGGTATGCGTAACATGGCGACTTTCGGCACCCTCGATGAAATTCGCCATGGCCAAATTCAAATCTATTTCGCCTATGAGTTCCTAAAGCATGACGCCGTGTTTGACTGGTGTCACAAATCATCAAAGACAGAGAATTGGATCATCATTAGCCTGCGTCACGCGCTCGACGACATAGCCCACACTCGCGATGGAACAACCGCTGGAGTGATGCTTAATATGGGCCTGGAGCAATCTTTCACCAATCTTCAATTTGTTGCGCTTTCCGCAGACGCCGCCAAATGTGGTGATCACAGCTTCGCCACAATGTTGCAAAGCATCCAGACCGATGAAGCGCGGCACGCCCAAATCGGCGAGCCTTTGGTGCGCATACTTTGCGAAAACGGGCGCAAGAAGGAAGCCCAGCAGATGGTCGATATTTCCTTCTGGCGCATGTGGAAACAATTCTCAGCGCTGAGCGGCATAGGTATGGATTATTACACCCCGCTGGAGCACCGCGAGAATTCGCTCAAGGAATTCATGGAGGAGTGGGTCATCGGTCAATTTGGCCGTACCGTCGAAGCCATGGGCCTTGCTCTGCCATGGTATTGGGATTATCTCAAACACGATATTGCAACCTTCCATCATGCACAGCAGATAGGTGTTTATGTTTACCGAGCAACCCAGTGGTGGCGGCCAATCGCCAGTGTCTCGCCGGCAGAACGCGAATGGCTAGAAGAAAAATATCCTGGCTGGAATGACACTTTCGGGAAATGCTGGGATGTGGTCACGGAAAATATTCGCAATGGCCATTACGACAAGACGGTACCCGCCCCACCGCCCTTAATTTGCAATATGTGCCACCTGGAAGTGTCGGGTGTCGCCGGCGGTGAATGGCAGCCGGTCGACTACCATGTCGACCTCGACGGTCGTCGCTATCACTTCTGCTGCGAACCGTGCAAATGGATCTTTGAGTTGGAGCCAGCGCGCTACAAAGGGCACCGCAGCATCATTGATCGCGCCTTCGACGGCACGATCGGCCCAGAATTAGACGATTTTCTTAATTACATGGGGCAAAGCGAACCTGAGCGCGGCGTGTGCGGTTACGACTATCAATGGATTGACGGTTACGACACACCGGTAGCGGCGGAGTAGACGCCATGGCAGAATTTCCCATCGCGTGCAATTTGCAAGGCGACTATGGCTTTAAAGTCATAGTCGTCGACGAAGATGACACAATTGCCGACGTTATCCAAAAAACTAGCGATCAATTGGTAGGCGTTCTGGTCGCGCCCTTTCCTCCAGACACGGTCCTGAAGGCAAGAATTCACGGCGCCGAAGAACCGCTTGACGACGACGTAACTCTTAAAGGCGCCAACATCTTACAAATGGCCGCGCTCGACATATACGCAGAAGGGTAAGTCATGAGTGACACCGCCGCCCAAGCAAGATTTGTCGGACCCGTAATGCGAGCTGGCGAAATCGGCGAAGCAGTGATTGAAGCAATTCACGAAGACAATACGGACCGTAAGATTGAAGTTGAGGAACACGAATCCTATTTCCGGGTGAAAGTCGAAGGCGAGTGCCTGCTTACCATGGCAACCGTGAGCAATATCCTAGGACGCGAAGTTCTGGTCAGTGATATAGAGATGAACATGCCCTCCTTCGAAGGTTTCATCCGGGTTGAAACCGAGAAAATGCTCTTCCTCTCTAAATGACCGCGAATAGCTAAGGGAGAATTCAATCAATGGCCGTCAATGTCCAAGGCATGAAAACCTGGAGCAAGCTAGCGAAGAACAAACGCCGGCCGAGCGAATACGAAATTGTTACAACTAATCTTCAAACCCGCAACCGCCATCGCGACCAAGCCTATGAATTGTCGCCGGCTCCTGATCTGGCGATGAACGAGTGGTACCGCAAAAATGTTTTCGATAGCCCGCTCCAACATGAGGATTGGGAAGAGTTCCGCGATCCAGACCAACTTATCTACCGCGTCTATACCCGCACCCAGGACGTTCAAGAGAGTTATGTTGACGGGTTACTCGACGATCACAACGAGATCGACCACGACGCGGGCCTGAAACCGGAATGGCTCGATGTGCTCGAGCATCTTTATACGCCCAGGCGCTATTTACAGACAGCACTGCAGATGGGCGCAGCCTACCTCCTACAGATCGTACCGGCGAGTACACTGACCGCAGCCGCGGGCTTTCAGGAAGGTGATGAGTTTCGCTGGTTACAACGCATCGCCTATCGTACCCGCGAGCTACAAACGGCGCATCCCGAGCGTGGCTTTGCAATCAAGGAGCGCGAGCGTTGGGAAAAGCACGAAGCGCTGCAAGGCCTCCGCGAGCTGATGGAACTGATGCTCGCAACCTATGACTGGGGCGAAGCATTCACTGCACTCAATTTGGTCGCAAAACCAGCTGCCGACGAGACCATGCGCGAGCTTGGCTCTACCGCAAGGCATTACGATGATCATTTGCTCGCCGCACTCGTCGACAATCAAATGCGTGATTGCGATCGCTCGCGCCGCTGGAGTACCGCGCTGGTAGAATTCTGCGCCGGCCACGGCGATAACAAATCCGTGATCCAAGGGTGGATCGACAAATGGATGCCATTGGCAGAGAAAGCTATCATAACCTATTGCGCGGCCCTTCCCGAAAGCGAAGGTGTCGCCGATACAGCAATCGAACGTCTACACGCCTATCATCGCAGCTTATCGATATCGGCTTAAGGCTAAAATCCGAAGATTCGGATTGATCAAGGAGCATAACGGCGATGGCCAAGGACTATCTATTCCCTACCGGTGAAGATTGGAATTGGAGCGAGGCAACGCCTTTCGCTCATTGCGTTGGTATCGGCGACCAAGTGTTTATCAGCGGTCAACAGACTTTAGACTCTGAGGGCAATGTTCTCGGCGCCGGAGACATCGGCGCGCAAACGCGTAATGTGTTTGAGAATATGAAAAGCCGTCTCGAGAAGATGGGACTGGGCCTCGCAGACCTTGTTCGCCTCAATACCTATTATGTTTTTGACGGTGCCGACGAAGATGCGACCAAATATTGGGAAGACATGACTAGAGTGCGCCTTGAATATTTTCCCGACCCCGGACCGGCAGCAACAGCGGTGCGCATCAAGGGCATGCCTTATGCAGGACAACTGATCCAAATCGAAGGCATAGCGCTGCGTGGTACTTCACGCGACAACCGCAAACGCATCATGCCGAACGGCAGTTGGGATTGGAGTATTTCCGTGCCTTTGTCACAGGGTTGGCGAGTTGGCGAACGAGTTTTCGTTGGCGGCCAGATATCAGCTGATGAAAAGGGTAAATCTGTTCATGTTGGCGATCTCGATGCGCAGACTCGCAATATTTTTAAATATGTCGGCAATGTTCTATCTGACGCCGGTGGGTCGTTCGATGACGTTACACATGTCAAGGTATGCTTTAAACATGACAGCTATCTGCCCACCGGTCAGTCATACGCCGATAGAATTATGGAAGTGGCAACAGAATTTGTCTCCGATAAGAACGCTGTATTGACCGCATTCGGCGTCGACTTACTCTATCCCGGGCTCGATCTTGAAATCGACGCTATGGCCATCATTGGCCCGGGGCGGAAACGCCTAGCCAAATCCCTAGAAGGCGGCAGCTATCAGCCAAACGACTACAGCGATGGCGTCAGTGCCTCCGGAGAAATATTTGTGGGCGGTCAAGTCGCACTAGAAGATAACGGTGCAGTACTTGAGCCTGGAAACCCCGGCGAACAGGCGCGCATCGTTTTTGAGCGGCTTGCGTCGGTGCTCGCAGCCGACGGCGCGACACTCGATGATGTGGTCAAACTCAACATCTTTTTCGTTGCCGAAGACAACCAGACAGCAGAGACTTTCAACGCCATGTCCGCTGCCTGGACCAACATTGCGCCTGATGCTCATCCTGCAATGACACCCGTCCGTGTACATGAATTGGCACGAGATGGATTACTTGTCCAGGCTGACTGCATAGCGTTGAAATAGGCGAAAGTGGGGCACGGTGCCCTAAATAATGGAGAGGGTAACCATGATCAGCAATCCTGTACCGTGGCCGAACGGCAATAAGGTTGCCTGCGCCATAACCTTCGATATCGATACGGACAGCATTCTCCATCTTGAACACGGTGACAATGCCCCAACCATGATGTCGACCATGACTTGGCTGAAATATGACGTCGTCGCTATCCCGCGTATTCTCGACATGTACAAACGCTTGGAGATTAAGCAGACCTTCTTCTACCCAGCTTGGTGCATGGAACGTTATCCACATCTTGTCGACGCGATCCTAGAAGGCGGCCATGAAATTGCGGCCCATGGCTATCTCCACGAGAACCCCAATAAGCTGAGCCCGGAGGACGAACTTTACTGGTTTGAACGCCAAATCGATGTGATTGAGAGAATGACCGGAAAAAAGCCACGTGGATGGCGAGCACCACTCTATAATTTTTCGAAATATTCGCTCGATTACATGATCGAGAAAGGCTTCACCTATGATGCGAGCCTGATGGGCGACGATATTCCCTATTTGCTGAAGACCAAGGCCGGACAGGTCATTGAGTTGCCAAGCCATTGGGGTATGGACGATTGGCCGCACTACACACATGCACCAGATATGCATTACATGATGCCAATTAAATCACCAGATGAGGCGATGAACGTCTTTATGTCGGAATTCGAGGCGATGTATAAATATGGTGGACTGTGGGTGACAGTGTGGCATCCCTTCGTCTCAGGCCGCCTCGCACGCTGCGATCGTGTCGCCAAGATGATAGAAGATATGCAGAACCGAGGTGGCGTATGGTTCGCTACCATGGAAGAGATTGCCAATCATGTGCAAGCCTGCATCGATAACGGCTCTTGGACCCCGCGAGTAGATGATTTGCCCTATTACGACGGGCCGATTCCAGAACTGAAGGACTGCAATTTGGCCTAGCCAGCTTGCGACACAACGAGAATAATTGGTTGCGCCAATCAACCTGTAGGTTCAAATCAGGGGCACGCAACAACTTTCAACCTAGAGCTGCGGCGCACCCCATTTATATATTCGCATACCGATCATGGTCTCAACAGCGGCAACCTTTTCATTGCCGTAGCAATGTTGTTCGAGAAACTCCTGGAGTTCGACTGGTGTCTCCGTCCAGGTTTCGACCATCAGGTCGAACTTGCCTCCCACCACGCTGACCCATATAGCCTCTGGAATTTTTGAAAATTCGCGCGCGAGATCGTCCGGGCTGGCCCCGGACGATACAGTTATACCAAGCATTGCCCAGCTCATATAGCCAGCCTGGACCGGATCGATTACGGCAATGAAACGAAGATGCTCATGCTCTTCAAGATGTGCGACACGGCTTCTGACCGCACTTTCTGATACCTTCAGTTCGCGTGCGATCGATGAGAAAGAACGTCGGCCATCTTCTTGCAGGAGGGCCAATACGCGTCGGCTTAACTCATCAAGGCTTTGTTGCGTGGCACGCGGCACCATTGCCGCCTGTGGATCGCGGCTCTGTCTTTTGCTCCCTAATTTTCCCGAGCGTTTCGCCGTCCTCACACTATCGCCCCCATCGTTTTAAATCCTCCAGAACGATACAATAAACGGCTGCGAAATAAAGCGTATTTGCCTGCACGGCCGAATTCAATCTGTGCTGTGCCAACAAACTTTCTGATAGCGCAACAATGCAATTGTAATGATGGGCCAGCTTAGCCAAAATCGTGCCACGGTGATGATTGCAGGAATATAGGAGGGGCACTATGCGCTTTTCTGACAACGGCTATTATATTGAGCGCTATATAAAATGTGACAATTGCGGTGTCCTTCTTTATGAGGACGGCATCAAAGGCGAGATCAAGGGAGAACCCAAGCAATTCTGCTCGGACTGGTGTCAGCAGTGGGCTTCAGCACGCGCTGCCGGTATCGATGAACCGCGCATCCCATTACCCCGTGATGGCATTCACAAGACCTGACGATTGATCAATGAGTAAGGATGTTAGCATCGACGTCGGCGGGACCTTCACCGACTTCGTCGCTTATGACCGTGAGACACGTAATCTTTCGGTATGGAAAACTCTGTCGACACCGCACGACCCTGGCGAAGGTATTGTGCGCGGCCTTGAGGATGCCGGCCCGGCAGGTGAAATTGAGCACCTCCGCTTCGGAACCACCATTGCTACCAATGCAGTTCTGGAGCGCAAAGGTGCAACAGTCGCCTATATTGCGACCAAAGGTTTTCGCGACGTGCCTTTTATCCAGCGCGGTAAACGGCAGAGCCATTACGATATTACCTGGATCAAATCTAAGCCACTGATGAAGCGCCGCCACGCGTTTGAGGTGGCCGGGCGCATCACCTCACGCGGCGAGGAATATATTCCGCTCGACGAGGCTGGCGTGCGTAAAGTGGCGGAACGCATCGCGGCGGACCCGCGCATCGAGGCTATCGCCGTCTGCCTTCTCTTTTCTTATGTTAAGCCAGTGCACGAGCGTCGGGTGAAGGAGATTTTCGCCGAGATCTGCCCCAATAAGCCAGTCTCCATCTCCTATGATGTCCTGCCTAAATGGAAGGAACATGAGCGCTCCTCTACGACCTTGGCAGACGCTTATATCAAGCCATTGGTAAGTGGCCATCTGGAAAACCTCAATACGCGCTTTGCTGAGCGGGGGGTCAACAAGCGTATTGCAGCCATCAAATCAAACGGTGGTGAGATGAGCCTTGAGGCCGCCGCAGAGGCGCCAATCCAAATGACCCTTTCCGGCCCCACTGGCGGCGTCGTTGGCGCCAAACAGATTGCGCGCCTCGCCGGCGTTGATCACCTCGTCACCCTCGACATGGGCGGAACTTCGACTGACGTTTCCACTGTGGTCGACGGGCGAGAAAGCTTTACCACCAGTTTCGAGATCGAATTTGGGGTGCCGATCCAAATTCCTATGATCGATATACGTACCATGGGCGCAGGTGGCGGCTCGCTTGCCTGGATTGATAAGGGCGGCATGCTGCGCGTCGGACCGGAAAGCGCTGGCGCCGCACCAGGCCCGGCTTGCTACGGCCAGGGTGGCAAGCGGGCCACCGTGACGGACGCAAATGTCATATTGGGACGCATCAATCCTGAGAATTTTCTAGGCGGCCAAATGGCGCTCAACGTCGACGCGGCGGAGAAGGCGGTTACTAAGGTCGCCGACGAGATCGGCAAATCACCGCAGGAGACCGCACTCGGCATCGTGCAAATCGCCAACAACAATATGATAGGCGCACTGCGCTCAGTGCTCACCGAACGCGGATTGGACCCGCGAGATTTTACACTTTTGGCCTTTGGTGGCGCTGGACCGGTACATATTTCCGACTTAATGCCACTCACCAATATCCCATCCGGCATCGTACCAAACTATCCGGGACAGTTTTCTGCCTTCGGTTTCACAATGACAGATGCCCGCATCGACGTGGAGCGCACCGCACCGATGACATCAAAAGCGTTCCGCCGCGAGCATGCCAACGATGTGATGAATGACCTCGTGCGCGAATCAACGCAAGCATTAGCCGATCAGGGATACACCGCAGCCATAGAAATACACCGTTCCCTTGAGATGCGCTATTTCGGCCAGAATCACGAGCTTGAGGTATCAATTAATTTTGAAAGCTTCGACGATGATACTATCACCTCAATCTGGCAAAGTTTTCACGCAGCTCACAAGGCGCGCTATAATTTCGATATCCCTGGTGAAACCATCGAGCTAATCAGCATCAAGGTTACGGCGATCTCGGCAACTGAGCGTATCGCCCTACCAGAACTGCCACCGGCTTCGGGCAACCCTGAGCCGATCGCGCAGAGACCGGTTGTTTTTGATGATGGCGAACACAACGCTGCCATCTACAACCGCACCCAGCTTCTTGCCGGCCACCACCTAGCAGGTCCAGCGTTGATTGAGGAGCCAGCATCGATCACCGTTATCCGACCCGGCCAAGATGTTAGGGTCGATACATATGGTAATTTGCTGCTTGGAGAGATCGCCGCACGATAGGCTGGCATCACCGTATCGAGGGAAAGGAAACCATCATGGACATGGTTACGATGAACATCATCGATTCCGCCATGGTCGCTATCTGCCGGGAAATGGGTGTGAATGTGCAGAAGACCGCCTATTCAACCATATTCAGCGAAGCTGAGGATTTCACGTGCGCGCTAGCCAATCCGGAAGGTGAAATGATCTCGGTAGCCGAGTTTTGCCCAGCTCAAATAGGCGGCGTACCGCTTCTGGTACGCTCAATGGTTAAGGAAATTCCGGAGATCGAGCCCGGCGATGTAATCATCCACAATGATCCTTATCGGGGTGGCCTGCACACGCCGGAGCACACCATGTTCAAACCAATCTTTGTCAGCGATGAACTGATGGGTTTCGCCGTCTCGATCGGTCATTTCGTCGAGGTCGGTGGTATGGTACCGGGCGGCTTCCCCGGCGAGGCAACGGAGATTTTTCATGAGGGCCTGCGCGTGCCGCCGGTCAAGCTCGTCAAGCGTGGTGTGGATGTGCCCGAGGTATGGAAACTTCTTCTTTCCAACGTGCGCACACCCCGTGGTAATTATGGCGACCTCCGCGCACTGATTAGCGCCGTCGACATGGGCGAGAAACGCATGGTCGAACTTATCGAAAAATACGGCAAGGACGTGTTTCGCCAGACCGTGAGCGACCTGATGGACTACTCTGAAAGCCGCATGCGTGCTGAGATCTCCTCGTTTGCCGACGGCCGCTATACTTTTGAGGACTGCCTGGAAGACGACGGAATTGAGGCCAAGGAATATTGGATTCGCGTTGCTGTCAATGTGCAAGGTGATGAGGTGGTGATTGATTACACCGGCTCCTCACCGCAGGCTAAGGGACCGATCAATGCTACCCTTGGCGTTGCCTGGTCGGCCTCCTACAACGCTATGCTGCACCTCACCGACCAGACCATCCCAAAGAATTCAGGCTGCTTCCGTCCTATTCGCGTCATTTCGCCTGCTGGCACAGTGATGAACGTCAACTATCCTGGCTCGGAGGTAGGTGGCAACACCGAGACCCATCCGCTGATCGTCGCCTGCATCTTCGGCGCCATGTCGGAGTGCGCGCCTCACCGAGTGATGGCCTCGGAAGGCACAACTCATGGTTGTTTCGTCTTCGGCGGCTATGACGAGGAAAACGACGAACCATTTGGCGCTTTTGACTTCACCTATGTCGGCTATGGCGGACGCGAGTTCGCAGATGGGAACGACGCCACCGATTCGATCAATGGCAATTGTGCAAACACGCCAACCGAGGTGTTCGAGACTCGCTATCCCTGGATCGTCGAAGAATATGCACTCCGCCAGGATTCAGGTGGCGCGGGTGAACATCGCGGCGGCTTGAGTATCTCCAAGACCATGCTCTGCACCGGGGACGTAATGATCAGTCAGATGACCAACAAACATCTGCGTACCTCCTGGGGCCTCAAGGGTGGAAAGCGGGCAATCCCCGGCGCTACGCTCTACCAGGCCAAGAGTGCGAACGATTGGCAGACTATTAAGGAAGCCTTCGGCAAGGTTTCCTCAAGTAAATATTCAAACGTCCCCATCGCTCCCGACGAGCGCGTCTCGGTCAAGGCCCCGGGCGGCGGGGGCTTCGGCGACCCAGCCAAGCGCGACAAAGCAGCCATCGTTGAGGACGTACTTGAAGGCTATGTCAGTCGAGAAAAAGCCATGGAGGATTACGGATTCGAGGAAAGCTGGATCTCCAAATACGCTCCCGACGACTCTGTAGAGGCGGCCGAGTAACTAGAATATCGAATATGTAGTTGCCAAGTCCACTTGGCTTTTTTTAAATTTTTGTACTGCTCAATCCCGAACACAAAATCACGGTGATCAAGCAGCAATTGGCCGGACAATTCACTCTGGTGGGGTTAGCGTTCTTAGATGAAACTATCGAGAGCCTCGAGGAAAACCACCCAAAGAAAGTGCCGTTAGCTCTCAACAACTTCGCCTACCAGGGCAGTTTCATTACCCATCTTAAGTAGATCACTAACACTTCCCCGGGAACAAATTCTATGGGATTTCGCACACTTCCGCTTTGCCGAAGTCAAGGGGATGCAGCATGCGATCCCAATAGACGCTCACTTACCTAACTAACAAAGAGCAGTTCTAACGCTTCTTCGTACAAACACAACAATTGGCATAATTATTATGATCAACACCACCACACTCACTGGCAAACATGTATTTATTACTGGCGGCGGCCACGGCATTGGCGGCTCTTGCGCTGAGNCACTCGCGACCCATGGCGCCNATCTCACGATCACTGGGCGCAACACGAAAANGCTNNAAGCAACCGCAGAAAAATTACCATACACAGAAGCACGCGAATTAGACGTGACCGACGAAGAGGCTGTTATACGTGTCTTCGCTGAGGCTACATCATCCGTTGGCCCAGTCGACATCTTGGTGAATAATTCCGGCATTGCCGAAACCGCGCCATATTTGCGCACCTCGGCCGACATGATGCGCCGGGTTATGGAAGTAAACGTAATAGGAGCGCACGTCTGCACCCAGCAAGTTCTGCCGACAATGATCAATGCGGGCTGGGGCCGCATTGTCAACATCTCAAGTCTCGCTGGTCTCAGCGGTCAGCCCTATATCTCGGCCTATGCCGCCTCAAAACATGCGATGATCGGTTTGACCCGGACACTTGCGCTTGAAGTTGTCAAGAAGGGTATCACCGTCAACGCCGTGTGCCCGGCCTATGTAGAAACAGGCATGGTCAAGGCCGGTGTCTCTAATATCCAGAAACTGACGGGCATGAGCGAGGAGGATGCACGTGGAGAGTTGGCCAAAAAAAATCCCCAAGGTCGAATCATCGATGCGAGTGAAGTAGGCGCAACAGTGGCTTGGCTCTGTCTGCCTGGCTCAGAATCAATCACTGGGCAGTCCATTGCCATGGCAGGTGGTGGGTGGATGTAGTGGTTGAGGAGAAAAATATTCTCTCCTGACTCGGGGCACAACGATTTTTCGATCACGCCGAACTCACACAAAGACTGGATCTGCGATTTTCTCAAACATGTGACAGAAGCATGAATATGGCGGAGTATATAATCACAATCAGGCGCGTGAGCGATCACCACCGTACCCCGGCAATACGGTTTTTCCCCAAGCTTGGGAGGTCTTTACCAAAATTTAAGGATGGTTGGGAGATAAAAAGATGAGTGAACGAATAATTGAAATAGCAGCCAAAGACGGCGGCACCTTCGACGGATATCTAGCGGTTCCCGATTCCGGCAACGGTGCCGGACTAGTATTGTTGCAAGAGATTTTCGGCGTCAATCAGAGCATGAAGGAAACCGCCGACCTGTTTGCCGAAGAAGGCTACATCACCCTAGTACCTGACCTCTTCTGGCGCATTAAGCCAGGTACCGCTCTCGGCTATTCAGCGGACGAGTTCCAGGAAGCCTTTGGCCTTATGGAAAAATTTGACATCGATCAAGGTGTTGAGGATATAGGTGCCGCCCTCAAGGCACTTCGTATCATGGATCAATGCACTGGCAAAGTCGGTTGCATCGGTTTCTGTCTCGGCGGCAAACTCGCCTATCTCACCGCGGCGCGCCAAACAGTCGACGCTGCCGTCAGCTTTTATGGCATCGGCATCGAGGGACTTTTGGAGGAATCGAAAAATATTACTTGTCCGTTACAAATGCATTTTGCTGCGCTCGATCAATATGTACCTGAATCAGCGGTGACAGAGATCACTAGCCATTTCGCCGGTCACAAAAATGTCGAGATTTACTCCTATCCCAATGTCGATCACGCCTTCTACAATCATGCTCGAGCAGAAGTCTACAATCGCCCAGCCTCGATGGTGGCTCATTCGCGCAGCATCGCAGTTTTGCGCCGTGTCATGGGCCCGCATTTTAATCTCGAAGCCCTATGGCAAGAACATCTGAAATTTGAGTTTGCTACACGCAACACCGAGGACACGCTGGCAACCATGGTCAGCCAACCTTATGTCAATCACGTACCGACCATGACCGGCGGCACCGGCTTCGAAGAGCTTAACCGCTTCTATGCCAACCACTTTATCCCGCAAATGCCTAAAGATACTCACCTCATCCCGATCTCGCGCACCATTGGTGCCGACAGGGTGGTCGACGAGATGATATTCTGCTTCACCCATGACGAAGAGATTGACTGGATGCTGCCTGGTATTTCACCGAGCGGAAAAAAGGTCGAAATTCCGCTAATCGCGGTGGTTAATTTCCGCGGCGACAAGCTCTACCATGAACATATCTACTGGGATCAAGCTTCGGTTCTGGTACAGATCGGCAAGCTCGATCCCGAAGGCTTGCCCATAGCAGGCATCGAAACTGCGGAAAAGGTCAAGGACAATACACTGCCCTCTAACACGCTAATGACGCGTTGGATCGAAAGCGCACCAAAATGAGCATGAAGATCGCCTGCGTCGGAGTAGGCAATATCGGTCGTGCCTGGGCCTCAATCTTTGCCCGCGGCGGCGATGAAGTTGCGCTCTATGATGAAGTGCCAGAAGCACTCGAAGCGGCATTGCCAGCGATTTCTGATAATCTCTCAGCAATGGCCGAGGCAGAAATCTTAGAGAACACCGACGCCATTCTATCCCGCATCCGGCTCTGTGATTCCTTAAGTGATGCCCTCAAGGGCGTGAATTACATACAGGAAAGTGTGATTGAGGACCTGGGTGTTAAGCGAGCAATATTTCGCACCCTTGATACTGAGGCACCATCGGAAGCAATCATTGCCAGCTCGGTCTCCTCCCTGCCACCATCGGAATTCATGGCTAATCTCTCAGGCGGCGCACGCTGCATTGTCACCCATCCGACCAACCCACCGAGTCTCATCCCGGTAATTGAAGTTATGCTAGGCCCGGCGACCAGTGAAGAAACTTTTGAAAAAACCTCCGCACTTTTAGAGGAGGTAGGGCAAATTCCCGTGCGGTTGAATAAGGAAATCTTCGGCTATGTATTGAACCGTCTGCAATTTGCCTTGATTAACGAAGCTTTGCATCTCGTGGAGAGCGGCTATGTCTCCGCCGTGGACGCCGACAAGATTGTCAAATTCGGCCTCGGACGGCGCTGGGCCTTCATGGGTCCCTTTGAGACTAACCACCTCAATGCTACAGGCGGTATCCGAGAATATTACGACAAGTTCGCCAATGCCATTGGCGGCATCCTCGGCGATCTCAAAACCGAACCCAACGCCCTCTCGCCAGAGCTTCTCGCCCAACTCGCAGAACAGATGGAGACCACCATCCCGGTCAGCGAGATACCAGCCCGTCAACAATGGCGCGACAAGCAGTTGATAGCACTTTCGCGCCAGTTCGACGGTGCTCGTTTGGACAACGGGTAGTTGTGCGCGCTATGCAAGCGTCCTATTTTGAGAAATCTTCGACGGACCCAGAGGTTTGACAGAATCCGCCATGTCTCGGCGCATTCATCTCGATGCCGTCGGCGGCGTTGCCGGCGATATGTTCGTAGCCGCCCTGCTCGACGCGCATCCGGACAAAACGAACGGCGCGCTTGCCGCGATCCGTGCAACCGGCTTACCGCAATCCGTCGGTCTAAACGTGCTACCCCATCGCGACCATACGCTGACAGGCACGCGATTTGAGGTCACTCTCCCAGAGGAGAACAGCAGCGCAGACCGCGTCTCCTATCACGAGCTCAACGCGCGACTAAACGACAGCGACTTGTCAGCAGACACACGAGAAAGGGCACAGGACATATTTTCCCGTCTTGCCGCAGCTGAAGGCACGGTCCATGGCGTCGATAGCAAAGACGTGACTTTCCACGAGGTTGGAAATTGGGACTCGATCGCTGATATCGTTGGCGCGGCCCACCTGATAAACGCGCATGGCACGGTAAGCTGGTCGGTTTCAGTGCTACCCATGGGGTCCGGCCGAATAAAAAGCGCTCATGGCAATTTACCCCTGCCCGCCCCGGCTGTAGTAGAGCTTTTAAAGGGCTACATTCTCCATGACGACGGACGCTTGGGCGAACGCATTACACCGACTGGCGCCGCCATCCTCGCTCATCTCATGCCGGTGCAGGACAGCACACACGGGCCGGAAACCCTTGTGGAGTGTGGTATCGGATTCGGTAGTAAGAAGTTTCCTGGCATCAGTAATGTCTTACGCCTGCTCGAATTCGAAAGCGCCATGACCTCTCTCCTCGAGGACCGTGTCTTGGTGCTTAACTTCGAGATCGACGACCAAAGTCCGGAGGATCTGGCGGTCGGGCTCGACAATCTGCGAGACCTTAACGGCGTGCTCGATGTGCTGCACACCCCCGCCTTCGGCAAGAAGGGCCGTGTCACAGCACAAATTCAACTACTAGCCCGCGAGGAGATGCGGGAATCGGTCATCACTGCCTGTTTCGAGGAGACCAGTACGCTCGGCCTCCGCTGGGAGGTGAAGCGCCGCGCCAAACTACAGCGTGTAGAGGCCGATGGTGTTAAGCTAGTAACTCGACCTGGTGGCGTAACGACCGCCAAGGCGGAGATGGATCACCTTAGCGAGGTTGACGGGGGTTATGCCGAGCGAATGGTGCGCCGTCGACGAAAAGAAGACGCGGCACTTGGCAAGAAAGATATTAATGACTGACCTAGACATTCTCGAAGCGGTGTTAAAAAATCTTGGTGGCGGAGCGATTGCCGTCAGTGGTGGTGTTGACAGCATGACCCTTGCCACCGTAGCCGGCCACATACCGAATACTAATTTCGAGATGTTCCACGCTCTATCCCCCGCGGTCCCCGCCCATGCTACTGCGCGAGTTCGGGATTTTGCCAAACGCGAGGGCTGGAGACTGCGAGAGATAATCGCTGGCGAGTTTGATGACCCGAGCTATCGCGCCAACCCGGTCAACCGCTGCTTCTATTGCAAAACCAATCTTTACGGCACTGTTTCGGCACATACCAACAAAACCGTTTTGTCCGGCACCAACACGGACGATCTTAGTGATTATCGTCCGGGTCTCGACGCAGCGCGCGATCACGATGTATGCCATCCTTATGTAGAGGCAGGAATCAGCAAGGCAGGAGTGCGCGCGATCGCGCGTTATCTTTCCCTCATCGATCTCGCCGACCTGCCGGCCGCACCCTGCCTTTCCAGCCGGGTAGAGACAGGGCTTCGCATAGAAAGCAACCAGCTTACCTTTATCGATGCAGTCGAAAAATATGTCGCTCGCCATATTAGCGCTCATACGGTTCGCTGCCGCATTCGCAAAAACGAAGTGGCCATTGAGCTCGAAGCCGGTGCTCTTCAGGCCCTCGAACAGGCCACTGCAAACCATCTCCGCGACGTAATTGAAAACATGATGCGAACAGAAAGCATTGCCAAGCCCCTAAGCTTCAAGCTCTACCGCATGGGCTCGGCCTTTCTCCATAAGGCAGTCGATGGCTGAACGTGACATTAAGCTTGATATTGAGCGCCAAGAACGCCTGGGCTTCAACGAAGCAATTCTTTGCTCCGGGAAATCAAGTGACCACTTGGCAACAATACTAGAACAAGCAGAAGGCGATAGCCTACTGCTCACGCGCCTAATTCCGGAGGCGCTGGAAAGCCTACCGCCCAACCTTAAGAGGCAAATCGATTACGAACCTCTCTCACGCACCGGCTTTTTCGGTAACGTCACCGCTCCGGGTGGAAAGACGGAGGTTGCCATAGTTACCGCTGGCACCTCCGACGTGCGGGTCAGTCGCGAGGCAGCGCGGACGTTGGCGTATCACGGCGTGCCCTGCCTAGAGATAGCTGATGTTGGAGTTGCCGGATTGTGGCGGCTAATAGAACGCATCGACGAGATCAAGCGCCACTGCATTGTAATTGTCGTCGCCGGGTTCGACGCGGCGCTCCCCAGCGTTGTCGGTGGTCTGGTACCTGGCTTGGTGATCGCAGTACCGACCTCAACTGGCTATGGCGTGGCGCGCGGCGGCGAAACTGCCTTATTCTCGTCTCTGGTAAGCTGCGCGCCCGGCGTGGTGGTGGTCAATATCGATAATGGCTATGGCGCCGCATGTGCTGCGATCAGGGCGTTACGGAGTAGGATAACTGGCAAGTAGCTTATCTGTCATGCCACACATGCTCTCCCAGTCAGCCTCACGATAAGCGTGCATGCGAGCAATAAAGGCGGGGCCTATGTAGAAGCGTTCATACAGCATGTGACGGCCAGCGAATTCGCTGCCGACCGCATCCCACGCCGCCTTAAATAGTTTAAAGCGGTGCTCGGCGTTGTGCTCTGGCGTCGACCAATAGGTTTCAAATTTTTTTCGCAATTCTGGATTTTCCAGCACTGATACATCCGAAGGCATCTGCATGGTGCCTCCGCCCATCAACTCCCTCAATGTCGTGCACAATTCATCGTAATGCGTGTAGCACCAGTAGATCGCACCATACATCAGTCGACGATTGATGTTTACGTAACCGCCAGGGAGCTTCTCAAAATCATGCACCTGTCCCTGAACCATGGCAGCAATCATACTTTCCATTGCCGCAATATGCCCGAGCGTATCCTGCACCGCTGGAATGTTGATCGAGCCAGAGACCTCAGTGATGCGGCGCGCGATGCCCGCGAGAAAGCGTAGCTTCGAATGGTAACGCACTGTCGCCTGGTGATTACCCATGCTGTGCGCCGCGGTGTTGTAATAGATATCGACGGAAAGATCGGCATTGTCATAAACGAATACCCGTTCCCAAGGGATATGAACATTCTCGCAAACCACAATGCAGTCGGATTCGTCATAGCGATAAGATAGAGGATTATCAAACTCACTTACCGCATGCTTCTCAAAGGATTTCCGCGACCAGAGGCTAAGTCCCGGCGTGTTGATAGGTATGCCACAGGTGATTGCCTCTCTCTTGAATTCGGGCGCGAGACGCTGGATATTGCCAAGCCAAATCTCATGGGCAAAAGGTGCGGCCGTAGCAAGCATTTTGACGCCGTTGACGATAACCCCGGAATCGTTCTCTCTGACAACACGTAGCGCCGGCAGGGTCTTTCCGCGCTGGATGAATGATTCACGCTGTCGAATACCCGGTGGCGGTGTGACGGCGTTGCACACGAACAGGTCACCATCCCGTAAGCGGTTGTAGTAAGCGACAACATTTTGGGAAAATTTGTATTCATGAGTGTCGAAGATTTTGGGATGCATAGCTAGCGCAACGATGAAACCAGCATAGAAATCCTGAGTGCGACCCATCATGCCGTAGGTCTGCTCGGCGATATATTGATGGCAGCGAAGTCGTCGGGTCAAATCCTCACTACTCCTCGGCATCATCCAATAGAGCGCATGGCGCTCACCATCTTCCTTATAGGTCAGCATTTCCCGGTTAACGGGGTCCTTCAGGAGATCGTAGATCATGGCAAACGAGTGCGCCGCATTTCGAAAAGCGGGATGTGTAGTCACGTCATCAATTTGCTCGCCGCCAAGATAGATCTTACGCCCATCTCTTAGGGATTTGAGATAATCAGCACCGCTCAATTGCATATCTGCTCCTCAATCTTGTGTATTACCGTACCAGTTTGACGGACCTAGCCATTGGGGTCCATTCTGATACAGGAGGGCACATGTAGAAATAACGAATGGAAGAGGAAAGCCGTATGAGACTGAACGGCAAAATCGCTTTGATCACCGGTGGGGCACATGGCGTTGCCGGAGAGATGATGGGAATTGGCGGTGCGACCGCTCGAATGTTCGCTGCGGAAGGCGCAATTGTTGCCATCGCCGACCTGAACATTGAGGTGGCATTGCAGAGCGCGACCGAAATCAATAACGACGGCAATCAAGCAATAGCGGTGCCGCTCGATGTTACTGATGAGACTCAATGGATCACCGCCTACGACCAGGTTACCACCGAGTTCGGTGTCCCGAACGTGCTGGTCAACAATGCCGGCATAGCGGAACTCGCAAATATCGAGGAAACCACCGTCGAGTTGTGGGACCGCCACCAGGCAGTACTGAGTCGTGGCGTCTGGCTTGGTACCAAATACGCAGCTGCGGGAATGCGTCAAATCGGTGGTGGTACAATTATCAATATCTCGTCAATTCATGCCATCACCGGCACTCCGACGTTGGCCGCCTATCATGCAGCTAAGGGCGCGGTGCGAAGTTTTACCAAGATGGCGGCTATCCAATACGCAGGGGAAAATATTCGGGTAAACTCAGTACATCCTGGCTACACTATGACTCCCCTTACCCGCCCTGGTTTAGAGGATCCAGAGGTTGGTCCNCTGGTAATGTCTCGCATCCCTGTGGGCCGACTTGGACGACCGGAAGAGATCGCTGCAGGAATTGTGTTCCTTGCCAGCGATGAATCGTCCTATATGACCGGTGCAGAATTGGTCATAGACGGCGGAGTCACCGCGCAATAGCTGAGTAGAGATTAGAAGACGAGGGAGACATCATGGGTCGAACCAATAACCGCATGTTCAACGNCAACAAATTTAAGATTGGGGTGTTTTCGCCCAACTGTTCAGGTGGCATGGCAATTACAAAGGTGCCAGAGCGTTGGGATGCCAGCTGGGAAAACAACTTAAAACTCAGCAAAATGTTGGATGATTCAGGTATCGAGTTCATTCTCCCCATCGCACGCTGGACTGGCTATGGCGGCGAGACAGATTTCCAGGGCTCAAATCTTGAGACTGTGACCTGGGCAACCGGCCTACTCACCGCAACNAAGGGCATTACNGTGTTNGCGACCGCTCATGCTTCGTTTCACCATCCCATCGTCGCCGCCAAGATGTTCTCTACTATGGACCAAGTATCGGCTGGTCGCTTCGGGCTCAATATCGTCTGCGGNTGGAACAAGCACGAATATGACATGTTCAAAATCGAACTATCGGATAGTCACGACGTGCGCTACAGCTACGGTCAGGAGTGGTACGACATCATCAAACGCATATGGAGCAGCAATCACGAATTCGATTGGGACGGAAAATATTTCTCGCTGCGNCATGTCTACGGCAACCCCAAACCTTTCGGCGGCGAAATACCGCCGATCATGAACGCGGGCTCCTCGGACCAAGGGCANAATTTNGCAGCGCAAAACGCCGATTACCTTTTCACAGTGCTGATCGACCTTGAAAGTGGTGCCGCCAATGTGAAAGCAATTAAGGAAAGAGCCAAAGGCTATGGCCGCGAGATCGGTGTCTTTACGACCTCCTATGTTGTCTGTCGACCGTGTCAAAAAGAAGCGGAGGAGTATCATAACTATTACGCTAACGAGGAGGCCGACTGGCCAGCGGTCGACCGTCTGATGGAACTCCAAGGACTGCATGCCAAGAGCTTNCCGCCGGAGGCCTTCACGTTATTTCGGAACAGATTCGCGGCGGGCCACGGGGTTTATCCACTAGTGGGGGATCCTGATCACATCGTAGATGAAATGACGCGTTTCTATGAAGCGGGATTTTCCGGTACCACTGTAACCTTCGTGAACTATACAGATGAATTTCCTTACTTCCGGGACGAGGTGCTGCCNCGCCTTGAAGCAAAAGGCCTACGCTCACAATACTGTCAGCCGGATAAATAAAAGTGGAGAGCTTTGGCTTAAGCNACGGACTGCTTCAAGAGCAGTTCGGTCTCGCGCTGACCTGTCCTCACACTTAAATCGCACTAAATAGTGGAAACTAGGCCCGATATTTTTCCAGCTCCCCATAATCCATTTATAGCAATGGGCTTATCGCCGCAGTGTTGCACAAATTTCGATGCTCGAAAATGCCTGTTATTCTACATGAGCTACATCAGGGCCAACTGATTAAAATATCAAAACTACACCAGCATGGCACAAGCAAGCGCACATCTTCTAGGCGCAAGGATATGCCAGTTCTATATATCGTCCTGAAACAATTCTAGGGCCTCAAGCCACTTTTCCCTAAAGGAAGAGATGAGCACTTTCTAGAGGGGAGCTTTTAGGCCACTTGCTTTACCAGCAAGAATATCGAAATCGCAGCCCTTATCCGCTTGCTGGACATGAGCGAGGTGCATCGCTAGCCAGCCACGATCAGCACCAGCATGGGGTGGTGGTGGAGTCCAGGCTGCGACGCGCTTCTGCAGCTCCTTTTCCGTGACAAGCAAATCAAGGCGGCGGGCGGATGTATCGAGGCAAATGTGATCGCCGTTTTGCACCAGAGCGAGCGGACCACCAATGGCAGCTTCCGGGGTGCAATGGAGGACAATCGTGCCGAACGCCGTACCACTCATGCGTGCATCTGAAATGCGCACCATATCCTTGACCCCAGCAGCTGCAAGTTTCTTGGGTATTGGTATATAACCAGCCTCCGGCATGCCCGGCGCGCCTTTAGGTCCTGCATTCCTGAGCACCAATATGTCGTCGGCAGCGATGTCTAGATCAGGGTCATCTATACGCTGGGCAACGTCCTCAATGGATTCGAATACCACGGCACGACCTTCATGGTTCAAGAGCTCAGCCGTCGCCGCCGAATGCTTGATGATCGCACCCCCCGGCGCGAGATTGCCGCTGAGTACGGCAATGCCACCCTCTACACTCAACGGGTTATCACGTGGCCTCACCACATCCTGAGGCCAGGACGCGGGCGCCGCATCGAGTTCTTCACCAAGAGTGCGGCCGGTCACGGTTAGACAATCGAGGTCCAACATAGGAGCCAATTCTCGCAGGATTGTTGCAAGACCGCCTGCCCTGTGAAGATCTTCCATATAATTTTGACCAGAAGGTTTAAGATCTAAAAGCATTGGCGTTTCTCGCCCCAATCGGTCAAAGGTCGCGTAATCAATCTCAATTCCAACTCGCCCCGCAATTGCAGCAAGATGGATTAATCCATTAGTCGACCCACCGATGGCTAGCAGCACGCGGAGTGCATTGGTTATCGCCGCTGGGGTGACAATCGTGCTTGGACACGGGCCACAACGCTCAATCATGGCAACAGCGGCAGCGCCAGTCGCACTCGCATTGCGAAGGCGGTCAGAATGAACTGCAGGAATAGCAGCGCCTCCCGGCAACATCATGCCAAGGGTCTCTGTTACGCAGGCCATGGTGCTTGCCGTTCCCATCACCATGCAAGTGCCAGAGGTCGGCATCAGACGACCAGAAATCTCGTCTATCTCTTCATCATCGATTCGTCCACCGCGATGTTCGCCCCACATTCGGCGGCAATCCGTACAGGCGCCAAGTCGCTCACCCTTATGACTACCGGTCATCATTGGCCCGGTGACCAGCGAAATGGCCGGCAAGTCGACACTCGCCGCCGCCATCAATTGCGCCGGCACCGTCTTATCGCAGCCTCCGATGAGAACTACGGCATCTATAGGATGCGCGCGAATCATCTCCTCGGTGTCAATTGCCATTAGATTGCGGAACAGCATGCTGGAAGGTGAAAGGAAGGGTTCGCCCAGGGAAATGGTGGGAAAATCGAGAGGAAGTCCGCCGGCAGCGGTGACGCCGCGTTTCACGGCTTCTATGAGTTGCGGCCCGGTACCATGACAACTGACCAAGCCGCTCCCGGTATTGGCTATACCGACCACCGGTCGG
>PBDG01000007.1 GCA_002717225.1 Rhodospirillaceae bacterium
ACCGGAACCCTCAATTTGACTATTCCCTATCTAATTTTTGCTTTTGTCGCGCCAAAAGTGCCGCCGGGGATTCTCAGCCTTGGCCTCTCGTTGGTTCCCATTTCGATCTACGCCCTAGCGCTCATCGTCCGGCTCGACAGTTTCCGGCTCATCCGGTTTATTGGTATTTTACTCGGCCTCGTTGGCATTATTCTTGTCCTTTTGCCCGAAACTAGCCTGCCGTCACGCGATATGGTGGGCTGGGTGGCGCTCGGGTTCGCGGCGCCGTTGTGCTATGCGCTAAACGCTATCTGTGTCGCTTTGCTGCGCCCGCCGGGAGGCGATTCCGTGCAATTTGCGGGTGGGCTAATGTTTGTTGCCAGCGCCTCCATGTTGATTGTCATGGGAATCACTGGCGAGTGGTGGGCCTTCGGGGGCACATTCTCTGCTGGCCATTGGGCGACGCTCGCTGCAATGGCCAACAATGCCCTTTCTTTCTATCTTATTTTCGAACTGATCAAGCGCGCTGGGCCAGTATTTTTCTCAATGGTTAATTATGTTGCCACACTGATCGGTATGGGATTCGGCATCTGGGTCTTTTCTGATGCTCATAGCTACTGGATCTGGGCCGCGTTGATACTGATCGGGGTGAGCTTGGTGTTGGTAAATATTCTCTCGTTTCGCAGCCGACAAGCTTAAAAAACGGCCTATTCCAGTTCTACCCGTGCCACAACAATTAATGTAAATCACTGTTCGTAAACGGAACTACATCTTGGAAAAGTGGCTTCTAAGAAGGAATTAAGCAGAATCGGGGTAAAATACCCTGAGGCGATAAAAGTTGTGTTTCAAGAATCATCTAAATTTTGGGGCTTTTTCCCTAGACCAATTTTTTTGGCAAATTCGGAGCGACGTTTGGCATAGTTCGGAGCCACCATTGGATAATCCGCCGGCAAATCCCAGCGAACTCGGTATTCGCTCGGTGTCATACCGTATGTCGTGCGCAAATGGCGCTTCAGCATTTTCAGTTTGCGGCCGTCTTCCAGGCAGATAAGGTAGTCTGGGGTTATCGACCGGCTGATAGGAACGGCGGGCTCTGCCGTTTTATTTTCTGCACCGATTTCACTTTGCTCTATCTTCCGCAAAGTAGCGTTCACTGTGCGAACGACTTCAGGAACCTGTTCAGTCGACAGCTTATTGTTACTAACATAAGATGCGACGATATTCGCCGTTAATCGCAACAATTCATCTTCGTTTTTGCGGTCGCCCTGTTTGGCAGTCATAGTAACGACATTTAAATTTTATTTAATGTAGGCCTTAATGACAGTGGCATCAGATAGTGTCAAATAACAATTAAGCAAGTAATCAATAATTCATGCTGACTACTCGCATTAGTAAAGAGAAATTTCCAAAAGTCGGTTATTGCCTAGCTATAAAGGCTATGTGATTCAGAGTAATTTATTGTAGGTGGTCGGGAGTATGACGCGAGATGTGGTGCCGGTAGGCTTGCCCCGTGCCCGGGTGTGCGCGTATACAATCAGCCTGGTAGCTAATTATTGAGTTCAGGTTTCATGTTGCAGAGATCCATCGCGATCGCCTCTGACCATCGGGGCATGGCTTTAAAAGCCAGTTTGTCCGAGATGCTGCGCGCCCGGGGACTGAATGTCATCGATCTTGGCCCGGATAGTGAAGAGGCGGTCGATTATCCGGATTTTGCTGACGCCCTAGCAGAGGAAATCGGGCGCGGAAGTGTGACGCAAGGGGTGCTGATCTGTGGCTCTGGAATAGGTATGAGCATTGCTGCTAATCGCCACCGCCTAGTGCGCGCAGCACTTTGTCACGATGCCAAACAAGCGTGTCTCAGTCGTCAACACAATGATGCCAATGTACTCACATTGGCCGGCGCAACTATTTCTGACCAAGAAGCGGAAGCCTGCCTCGGTGCGTTTCTCGACACTGAATTTGATGGTGGGCGTCATATCCGNCGGGTGGCAAAGTTAGGCTGAACTGGTTAGGGAGNGCTGGGACAGAGAACAATATGGCCGAATTGAACACAACCATTGATTCNGAGCTCGGAATCCGGCGCAAAGATTTTTTCACTGNTACGCTTGCTGTTGCAGATCCGACCGTTCACGACGCGGTCCACAGCGAGTTACGACGGCTACAGAATTCGATCGAACTGATCGCATCAGAGAATATTGTTTCGCGCGCGGTTCTTGAGGCCCAGGGCTCNGTAATGACCAACAAATATGCTGAGGGTTATCCGGGTCGACGCTATTACGGAGGTTGTGAGTTTGTTGATGTTACCGAGCGCCTTGCCATCGAGCGGGCGCGGCAATTGTTCGGTAGCGATTTCGCCAATGTGCAGGCCCATTCTGGATCTCAGGCCAATCAAGCGGCTTATATGGCGGTCATGAACCCTGGTGATACGTTGCTTGGCATGTCGCTAGCCGCGGGAGGTCATCTTTCTCATGGCGCTACGCCCAATCAATCCGGAAAATGGTTTAGCGCAGTGCAGTACGGTGTGCGCCAACAGGATGCCGAAATCGATTTTGACGAGGTAGCAAGACTTGCTCAGAGACATAAGCCGAAAGTGATTGTCGCTGGTGGCTCGGCCTACCCCCGACATATAGATTTTTCCCGGTTTCGAACGATCGCTGACAGGGTCGATGCGTTATTAATTGTCGACATGGCGCATTTTGCTGGCCTAGTTGCAGCTGGAGTGCACCCAAGTCCCTTTCCGCATGCTCATATCGTTACCACCACCACACACAAGACTCTGCGCGGCCCTCGAGGCGGCCTGATCCTAACCAATGATGAATCCCTNTCAAAGAAGATCAATTCGGCGATCTTTCCTGGCCTTCAAGGCGGCCCGCTCGAGCATGTCATTGCTGCCAAGGCAGTAGCATTTGGTGAGGCGCTCCGGCCGGAATTTGCCGTTTATGCCCAGGCAGTGATCGATAATGCAGGGATATTGGCTGAAAGCCTTGCTGGGCANGGGTTCGACATCGTCTCTGGCGGCACCGACAACCATTTGTTGCTCGCAGATCTTCGACCAAAACANCTCACCGGCAAGGCGGCAGAGAACAGCCTTGAGCGAGCCGGGATGACCTGCAACAAAAATGCCGTGCCGTTNGATCCGGAAAAGCCTACCGTTACCTCAGGCATCAGGCTTGGTTCGCCGGCGGCGACCAGCCGCGGGTTCGGTGTAGCGGAATTCCGCCAGATTGGTTTCTGGATTGCTGAGGTCCTTAAGGGGCTTGCCGAGAATCCTGACGACAANAGCGTTGTGGAGGCAAAAGTGCGTTCTGAGGTTGTCGAGCTTTGCCGACGCTTTCCGATTTATCNAGATCTTTCGAGTCAAACCTGAACTATAGGAATTCNCAATGCGCTGTCCTTTTTGCGGTCATGATGATACCCAGGTTAAGGATTCNCGTCCCACTGAGGACAATACCTCGATCCGTCGACGTCGTGCCTGCCCTAATTGCGGCGGCCGTTTCACCACCTTCGAGCGCATTCAGATGCGGGAACTTACTGTTGTCAAACGCAATGGACAGCGCGTACCGTTTGAGCGCGACAAGTTGGTTCGTTCGATGGCAATCGCGCTCAGGAAGCGTCCTGTCGAGCCAGACCGTGTGGATCGTGTGATTAACGGCATTGTGCGCCGACTGGAAAGCCTCGGCGAGCAAGAGGTGCCGTCCAACGTTGTTGGCGAAATGATTATGGAGGCGCTCGCCGGGCTAGACTCCGTTGCTTATGTAAGATTCGCCTCGGTGTATCGAAACTTCCGCGAGGCCAAGGATTTTGAAGAATTCATCGGCGGCCTGGGTGGCAATTCAGAACCCGACAAACCGTGACGCCCGGNTAGATAGGCGCCACATGGAGGCGGCTCTGGCGCTTGCCGAGCGTGGTCTTGGCTCCGTTTGGCCTAATCCTGCAGTCGGTTGTGTGCTCGTACGTGATGGCCGAATTGTCGGGCGAGGCTGGACTCAACCTGGTGGCCGGCCTCATGCTGAGGCGGAGGCTCTAAGGAGGGCTGGCTGCGCTGCCAAAGGCGCCACCGCCTATGTTACCCTTGAGCCCTGTTCCCATCATGGCAAATCGCCGCCCTGCGCCGACGCGCTAATCGGTGCTCGCATTGCCAGCTTGGTAGTGGCTATGAAAGACCCCGACCCGCGTGTCTCTGGGCAAGGTTTCGCTCGCATCGCAGAGGCGGGAATTGAAGTGGCGGTTGGAGTATGCGGAGAGGAGGCGTCAAGGCTNAATGCCGGATTTGTTAAGCGCATAAAGTCGGGCCGCCCGCTGGTTACCATCAAGCAAGCTACCAGCCTCGACGGTCGCATTGCGACACGAAGTGGGGAGAGCCAATGGATTACCGGCNTGGCGGCGCGCGCCCGNGGACATTTGCTNCGTGCTCACAACGATGCAATTTTGGTCGGTTCGGGTACGGCAATNGCAGATGACCCCAGCNTGACCTGTCGCCTGCCGGGTTTGGAGGAATGCTCGCCGGTGCGCGTAGTGATGGATGGCCGCTTGCGGTTGCCGGAGAGNCATCGACTGGTTGCAGAAGCACGCGATGTGCCAACCTGGATTGTTACTTTAGATAATGCTGCCAGGACACGCGGGCAACGTTATCGTGAAGCGGGCGTTAAGCTGATTACCGTCGCGCCAGACGNAGTAGGCCATCCTGATGCTGCTGCCACGCTCCAGGAATTGGGTGCGCACGGCATTACCCGTGTTCTGATAGAGGGCGGCGCGTATATAGTCGCCGCGTTTCTTGGCGCCCGTCTAGTGGACCGGTTGGAGATTTTCCGCGCGCCCTACATGATTGGCGGTGATGGCGCACCAGCTGCTGAATCCCTAGCCCTAGCCCGACTCGCCGATGCTCCAACTTTTGCACGCCGTGCTATCGATGAGCTTGGTAGTGATATACATGAAATTTTTGACTCGGTTGTGTGAGGCGCTATGTTCACCGGAATCATAAGTGATATTGGCCACCTGCGGGAGGTCAGCGACAGCGTTAATGGCACCGGTCGCCGGCTAGTGATTAATACTGACTATGCAACTAGTGGTATCCTCATTGGCGCCTCAATCGCCTGCAGCGGNCCTTGCCTNACCGTGGTTGGAACCGGCCCCGATTGGTTCGCCGCNGAGGTCAGCGCTGAGACTCTNGAAAAGACTAACCTGGCTGGTTGGCGCCCTGGCAAGCGTATCAATCTTGAGCGCGCGCTCTGCCTCGGTGATGAACTGGGTGGTCACCTTGTCAGCGGGCATGTCGATGGCGTTGGTGANCTAGCCTCGCGTCGTGCCGATGGNNATTCGGTACGCATGTCTTTTTCTGTTCCGGCTGCGCTCATGCGATTTATTGCNGGCAAGGGCTCGATTGCTGTAGATGGTGTCTCGCTTACGGTAAATGAGGTAGGGGTGCGAGAATTTTGCGTCAACATCATACCCCACACACAGACTGCGACTACTCTTGGTGATTTGGAGCCTAACGGTACGGTCAATCTTGAGATCGACTTGCTGGCGCGCTACGTTGCTCGGCTGGGCGAGGAAATATGAGCATGTTGCGAGTGGCCAGCCATAACAGTGAGGCGTTGTCTTCCATCGAGGAAGCCATAGACGAGTTCCGAAATGGGCGGATGGTTGTCTTGGTCGACGATGAAGAGCGCGAAAATGAAGGGGATCTCGTGATCCCGGCGCAATTGGCGACGCCGGAGACAATCAATTTCATGGCCAAGCATGGTCGTGGCCTGATTTGCCTTGCGCTTACGCCAGGGCGTTGCCATGAACTCGGCCTGGAATTGATGCCGAAGCGCAATGAATCGCGCCACGACACAGCTTTCACTGTCTCTATCGAGGCCCGCGAGGGCGTCACTACAGGAATTTCGGCTTCGGACCGCTCGCGCACAATAATGGCGGCAATTGACCCTGCAAGTGGGCCGTACGACATCGTTTCGCCGGGCCATGTATTCCCGCTAATGGCGCGCGACGGCGGTGTTCTAGTCCGCGCTGGACATACGGAAGCAGGCGTCGACATGGCCCGTCTAGCAGGGCTCAATCCATCTGCTGTGATATGCGAAATCATGAATGATGACGGCACCATGGCAAGAATGTCCGATTTGGAAGCCTTTGCCCAGCGTCATGCGGTGAAGGTAGCTTCGATCTCCGATTTGATCTCCTACCGTTTACGCAATGACACCTTTGTCCAGCGTATAGAGGAGACCGAACTGCGAAGCCAGCATGGTGGTAATTTCAAAATGTATGTTTATGCCAACACGGTAGAGTATTCCGAGCATATAGTGTTGGTGAAAGGAGATATCTCTGACGTTGAGCCAGTTCTTGTGCGGGTACATGATTTCAATCCACTCAACGATCTCCTCGGCGACGACGCGAGTGGTGAGTCAGGTAAGTTGCAGGCAGCCATGCGCATTGTAGGTGAACTCGGCCGCGGTGTGATCATTCTAATACGTGAGCCGCGCCAGTCACGGGTCTCTGATCTGGTGCGTGCCCGCCAGCGCGGCAAAGACACCAAGGGCCTGCGCGATTACGGCGTCGGCGCTCAGATTTTGCGTGATCTTGGCATTCGCGAAATGATACTGCTGCACAATACGGAATGGACCATCGTCGGTCTTGACGGATATGGCTTGAAGGTTGTTGGGCAGCAGCCTATTCCTCCGGTGGCGCTAGGCGGCGGCTAAAGGGATGTCTAATCCGGCGCATATTTTGGTCGTCGAAGCAAGGTTTTACGACGAAATCGCTGATGAGTTGATCGCTGGTGCGCGGGCTGAACTCGATGGGGCTGGCGTTTCCTATGAAATTCTTGCTGTGCCGGGCGCCTTCGAGATTCCTGCCGCCATACGCATGGCGATTGAAAGTGGACGGTTTGATGGCTATGTAGCGCTCGGCTGCGTGATCCGCGGCGAGACCAGCCATTACGACTATGTGTGCGGTGAATCCGCGCGTGGCCTAATGGAACTCGTCACCCGCTATGGTATCGCATTTGGCTATGGCATCCTGACCACCGAGAACCGCGAACAGGCCGTGACGCGCGCAAATCGTGGCCAGAAAAACAAGGGTGCCGATGCCGCACGCGCTTGTCTCGCAATGATTGCTCACCGATGTGCCTTGGTGACTGGAGTGACGTGAGTACTATGATGGTAGATGACATATCCGCCAAACGAAACGCGCAGGGACGGAGCGTTGCTCGTCTTGCTGCGGTGCAGGCGCTCTATCAAATCGAGCTCTCAGATGTTGGTCCAGAAGAGGCGATCGAGGATTTTCTTACACACCGTAATGGCCGCGAGGTGGAGGGCGATCACTATGCTGAAGCGGATCGCACGCATTTCAGATGGTTGGTGCGCGTTGTCAACGGCGATGTTGGCGGATTGGATGACAGAATCTCCGGCGCACTTGATAATGGCTGGACCGTAGATCGGCTGGGCGCGCTCATGCGTGCCCTGTTGCGTGCCGCTGCGGCCGAACTGATGGCGCGAAGAGACATTCCGGCGCGCGTGGTGGTAAGCGAATATGTCGAACTGGCTGGCGCCTTTTTTTCGCGGCGTGAGCCGGCCTTCGTCAATGCGGCGCTTGATGCTATGGCGCGCCGTGCAAGGGCTGCTGAGTTCGCCGCGCCGGGGAATATGAACGGGTGATGTCAGGTCAACAGCGGAGCACTGAATTCGGCTTGATCGAGCGCTATTTTGCGCCGCTCTCTAAGGTGGAGCCTGGTGGCTACGACTTAACGGACGACGCTGCTTCCCTCGTGCCTGCCGAAGGCTGTGAAACAATAGTCACTAAGGACATGATGGCTTCGGGAGTACATTTTTTTGCCGATGACCCACCGGAGAGCCTCGGTCGCAAGCTACTACGTGTAAATTTGTCCGACCTGGCAGCGATGGGGGCGGTACCGCGCGCCTATTTGCTCGGCATGGCTCTGCCTGATGAAACATCCAGTAATTGGTTAGAAGCATTTGCCGGTGGGCTGGCGCAGGATCAGGAGCATTTCAGCATAACTTTGATTGGTGGCGATACCATACTCTCAACGGGTGGATTAACTCTATCACTTACCGCCTTCGGTGAAGTGAGGCAAGGCCAGGCCTTACGCCGCTCGGGTGCTCGACCGGGCGATGATCTATATGTCAGCGGCACTCTTGGCGATGCAGCCCTTGGTCTGCTAGCCATCGAAGGCCGATTAGAAATGATCGCAAGATCAGATCGGGACTACTTTGTTTCACGTTATCGCCTGCCTGAGCCCCGCAGCCAATTGGGGATGAATTTGATCGGCCTCGCAAATGCGGCAATAGATATTTCAGACGGTCTGGCGGCCGATCTCGCACATATGTGCGACGCTTCGAGGGCGGGCGCGTGTGTAGAAACAAAATTGTTGCCGCTGTCTCCGGCGGCGTCCGCTGCATTGGCTGGGGATGGGAGACTTTTAACCAAAATTCTATCGGGTGGTGACGATTATGAACTGCTTATTTCCGCTTGCCCCGGGGTTGGGAAAAAGCTCGTTCAAGCCGCACGCGCGTCGGATACAGCGCTTGCACGGGTCGGACGTATCACCGAGGAGCCCGGCGTTCGTCTTATTGGTTCGGATGGCGCAGAAATATTACTTGCGAACGCCGGTTACACTCATTTTTAGCGCTGATGGCGCTGTTTTTGTCATTCATGCCTTTTTTAAGTATGAAAAATACTGTCAGGGTCGTTACACCATTCTTAAACGCTTTATCGACGAATTTGTGTTTCGGGCATAAAAAACCAGCTGGCACTTTGATAGGTTGCAATTCGGTCTTGTCGAGACCTGTATTCTTTACCCTGGCCCANCAAATTTTAAGCAGTAATGTGGTTCGCAAAGNGTTTAATACCTATGCTGTNGCCTTCAATTTCAAAAATTTTGGGNGGCGCTCCGTTGCGCGCAAAATTTTCCTTTACCNGGCCGGTTGCGTTCTTATTCGGTTTCTGGCACNTTCCGCGCGCTCAAAAATATAGTGGCGGGAGTCGCACAGNAATTCGCATCGTAACTCCAGCTTATNATCACTTCTTCATTGTTAGAGGGCCAGCCAGAAATGGACGGGATTTATTGGTTTGCATTGGGTGGCGGCATAGTCGCGCTCGTTTACGGAATTTACGCTATTCGTTCGGTGCTCGCTGCCAGCACCGGCAATGAGCGAATGCAAGAAATTGCCGGCGCTGTTCAGGAGGGCGCGCGAGCTTATTTGAACCGGCAATACATCACCATCGGCCTAGTTGGCGTTGTCATCTTCGTCATTTTGCTTGTGCTGCTGGGCTATAAGGTTGCCATCGGTTTTGCCATCGGCGCTGTGTTATCGGCAGCGGCGGGTTACATAGGCATGTATGTATCGGTTCGTGCCAATGTTCGTACCGCTGACGCCGCGCGTCAGGGCATTGCACCCGCGCTTGGCATAGCCTTCCGTTCTGGAGCAGTGACTGGCATGTTGGTCGTTGGCCTTGGGCTCTTGGGAGTAGTTGTTTATTACGGCATTCTCTTGGCTACTGGCGTTGATACGGGAACCATTTTGGAGGCGCTCGTCGCACTTGGCTTTGGCGGATCCTTGATTTCGATCTTTGCCCGTCTTGGCGGTGGCATCTTTACTAAGGGCGCTGACGTTGGCGCAGATCTCGTGGGGAAGGTGGAAGCCGGAATCCCCGAGGACGACCCGCGCAATCCGGCAACCATTGCTGACAATGTTGGTGACAATGTTGGCGATTGCGCTGGCATGGCGGCAGATTTGTTTGAGACCTTCGCGGTAACTGTGGTTGCGACCATGCTGCTTTCGGCGGTCTATTTCACGGGCGATCTTCTTGATCCAATGATGCTCTACCCGCTGGCACTTGGTGGTGGTGGTATTCTTGCCTCGGTGATTGGCACTTTCTTTGTCCGGCTCGGTAAGAGCCAGAAGATCATGGCCGCACTCTATAAGGGTTTCCTCGCTTCCGCTGTGATAGCCGCTGTTGGGTTCTATTTCATCACAGACTGGGTTATCGGCTGGGGTACGGAGTTCGTGATTGGAGGCACGGCTTCAAGTGGTAGTGACCTTTACTGGTGTTCGTTGATTGGCCTTGTCGTTACTGGCTTAATGATTTGGGTGACTGAGTATTACACGTCAACTGAGTTCAAACCGGTCAAATCCATTGCGAATGCCTCGACCACCGGGCACGCCACTAATATTATCCAGGGCCTTGCGGTCTCGATGCAGGCAACAGCGATTCCAGCGATTATCATTTCCGCTGGCATCATCATCGCCTATCTCTTCGCGGGCCTTTTCGGTGTGGCGATTGCGGTTACTGCAATGTTGGCACTAGCAGGAATGGTTGTCGCGCTAGATGCTTATGGCCCTGTTACGGACAACGCTGGCGGTATCGCCGAGATGTCTGAACTGCCGGAGGACGTGCGTAGCACAACTGATGCGCTGGACGCGGTTGGCAACACCACCAAGGCGGTGACCAAGGGATACGCCATCGCCTCGGCGGGCCTTGCAGCACTGGTGCTATTCGCTGCGTATACGCAGGATATTGGGCGATATTTTCCACATCTAGAGGGCAAGCTCGAGTTCTCTCTCAGCAATCCCTATGTCGTAGTCGGGCTCTTCATTGGTGGTCTGCTGCCATTCCTGTTCGGTTCTATGGCGATGCTCTCGGTGGGTCGTGCGGCTGCCGCTGTAGTGATTGAGGTCCGGCGGCAATTCAAGGAGATTCCGGGAATCATGGATGGCTCCGGTAAGCCAGAATATGGCCGAGCTGTGGATTTGCTAACTAAATCGGCAATCAGAGAAATGATACTGCCGTCACTGCTGCCCATTGGTGCCCCGATTCTCCTCTACGTGATTATCTGGGCTATTGCCGGCCAGGAGGCAGGATTTTCTGCTCTTGGTGCTATGTTGATGGGTACCATCGTCACCGGCCTTTTCGTTGCCATCTCGATGACCGCCGGTGGCGGTGCCTGGGATAACGCAAAGAAATATGTTGAGGATGGAAATCTGGGCGGCAAGGGCTCGGAAGCACACAAGGCAGCGGTAACCGGTGATACTGTCGGTGACCCTTACAAGGACACCGCAGGCCCAGCGATCAACCCGATGATCAAAATTACTAATATCGTGGCAATCCTTATGCTCGCGATCATCGCTATGATTGCCGGCGGACATTAAAGCCGGGAATTTTTTGAGGGGGTTTAAACAAATTTCGGGCGGGTGAGATAACCCGTCCGGAATTTACCTTTCATTCTATTCTGATACGGCCCGCATGCCGATATTACCAAGAATCTGTTGTAGGAAGCCGAGTTCGCGCCCTTTTGTAGGCGTTTTCCTCTCCACAATTTCAACCTCGCGGATATCTTCGTCCGGTAAATGGGCGACGTCTTTCACGAACCCTGCAGTGTCAAACTCCACCATCACCACATGAGCCTCCATCACCTCTGGCTCGTAAAATGCAAGATGCTCTGTTCGCCGCGAAATGTAGTACCAGCGCGTGTCCTCGAAAGTGCCTATCGAGCTTGGTGAGCCCAGTAGATCGAGCACTTGGTCGCGGGTTTGTAGTCCTGGTTTGATTTGCGCCAGCGAATCCGGATTCAACACATGGCCACGCACATTGACCTCGGGGGCGCAGCCAGCGATGTTGAGTGCCGTGGCCATCGCAACCGCTAGGATTGGCCCGATTCGCCGTCGATATGTCGCAAATCCAATCATTGTCACGATATTATAGCGCCGTTCTGCGCTCTGTAGCTTATAAGAAACTAGCAGCGCGAAGATGCGCTTAGCATGCAAGGCTGTCAATGAGGGTATGAAATAAGGCAAAATGAAACTGCTGAGAGAATTTTTGCGCTATATGAAGCAGCGCGCCAGTGAGCGTGATCGGGCGCGTGCCCTTTATATCGCTTCCGTTGCGCAAGCACGCCAGTCCGGCTTTTACACAGAGTGTGGTGTAGCTGATGATCTGGAGGGGCGTTTCGATTTGATTGTTCTACATGTCTTTTTGACAATTCGTGCGCTGAGCCCGGCGGGTGAATCTGGCAAACGTCTGGCCGACTACATGTTCCGCATTATGATGGACGATATGGACCTAAATTTGCGCGAGATGGGAGTCAGCGATCTCCGAGTGGGTAAGCGAGTGAAATCCATGGCTCGAGCGTTCTATGGCCGAGCCGCTGCCTATGAAAAAGCTTTCAAATCCGATGGAGATAGTGGCAGCGGGGGAGAGGCTCTGAAAGCTGCCCTAAAACGCAATGTTTATGGCGCTGACGAACCGAGCGAACTGCAAATTTCCACGCTAGTGGCCTATGTATTGCAAGCCGAGGCTGCTTTGACCCGCCTGGCTGAGGACGAGCTTCTTGCCGGTCGCTTGCTTTTCCCTAATGCGCCGGGCAACAATTCGTAAGGCAACGAGGCCAAATTTTGATCGGCACCCCAGAGTTCGGAGAGTTGATCGAAAACTTTCGCGGCTATATTGACCTTGCCCGTGGCTGCCCATATGGTGCGCCCCCGATCGGAAGACGATTAGATCATGGTCGAATCTGGAATCCTGATGCGGCGCGCTATAAGCTGGTGCGACCGTGAAAAGGTTCATTGCATCGTGGATCATCTACTACCGCAATTAGAATTCTCCCGCCCGCTGGATTTAAGTGACATACCGGCCGAAGGGTTTTCCCGCGCCTTACGGGCGACGTCCGAGGAATGCGAAGCGCTTTGCCGGCGTTTTGATCTTGAAGAGCTGCGGGCTCTTGTGGCGAATATCCACATTGAGCATGCACGGGGCCCGGAGGGCGAACCGGCGCTTCGCTTGGAGGCGGCGATCTGTGCTGAGGTTATGCAAGTCTGCGTCGTGACCCTCAAGCAATTTCGGACAAATTTGGAGGAGACGTTTACCATCCAGTTTCAATTTGGTGTTGAGCAAGAAAAAGTTATTTCAGAGGATGATTTTGGAAAAGATACGACTGAATTTCTCGAAACGTCGAAAATTGACCCCGGCGAATTGGTTGCTCAGCACTTGGCGTTGGCGCTTGACCCGCACCCACGCGCGCCCGGTGCGCTTTGGCAAGGCTTGGGCGATGGGCCTAGTGCAACGAATATGTCGCCAATCACTGATGGACCGTTCGCAAAACTTGGACAACTGAAACACAAAATGTAATGTTCTAGATTCACGGTTCCGCGCGAATCACGAAATATCAGACCGGCTTGAGGTGCGAGCCCCAGAAGGACGTAGCGGACCATGCTAAGGAAAGTATTGCTATGGCTGTTCCAAAGAAGAAAATTTCCGTATCCCGACGCAATCAGCGGCGTTCTCACGATAGATTGAAGCGTGGCAATGTAGTTGAATGCACTAACTGTGGTGAGTTAAAGCGTCCCCATCATGTGTGCGCGTCCTGCGGCCAATATGGTGATCATGAAGTGACCGAACCTGCGGATGTGGCCTAGGCACGCGCATATAGTGGATTTGGTGGCGTTATGAGCGAGGAGATCGTACTTGCGCTCGATGCCATGGGTGGCGACCAGGGGCCGGAAATGGTCGTCAAGGGCGCTAATATCGCCCGGGTTCGTTATCCCGATCTAAGATTTATCTTATTCGGCGACGAGACAGCGATCCGACCAGTTCTTGACCGTTTCAAGAAGCTTAACTCTGTCAGCACTGTCCGTCACACGGAAGAGGCCGTCCAGAGTGATGAGAAGCTTAGGGTGGTTCTGCGCCAGCGGCGTAATTCGAGTATGAGTCTTGCGGTGGACAGCGTCGGTAAGGGAGAGGCTCATGGTGTCGTTTCAGCCGGCAATACGGGCGCTCTGATGGCGTTTTCCAAACTGGTCCTAAAGACCCTGCCGGGTATAGACAGGCCAGCCATGGGTTCAATTTTTCCGACCAAACGTGGCGAGAGTGTTATGCTCGATCTTGGCGCCAATATAGACTGCAATTCAAATCATCTTGTACAGTTCGCTATCATGGGCGAAGTGTTCGCCCGTAATGTGCTCGGTGTTACCGAACCAACGGTCGGCCTCTTGAACATTGGCTCTGAGGAAGGCAAGGGCAACAATACCATTCGCACTGCTGCGGCGACGCTCCGCCAATCTGATTTGCCGATTAAATTTCATGGTTTCATCGAAGGCGATGATATCGCCGCGGGGACCGTTGATGTCGTGGTCACCGATGGTTTCGCGGGCAACATCGCTCTGAAGACTGCTGAGGGTGCTGCGCGGCTCTATGGCGGCTATATCCGCAGTGCTTTCAAGCGCTCGGTTATGTCGCGCGCTGGCTATTTGCTCGCCCGCCCGGCACTGAAGATGCTGCGCGAACGCCTCGACCCGCGTACCTACAACGGCGCCATGTTTCTTGGCGTCAATGGCGTTGCGGTAAAAAGCCACGGCGGTACCGACCATAAGGGTTTCGCTAATGCTCTATCCGTAGCGGCAGACATGGTCGCACAGGGTATCAATCCAAAAATCATTGAAGACTTGTCGCGCATGAATTTTGAGGATTCAGCCGAGCCTAAGAGGGCCGCTATTTAAATGCTACGGTCCCGCATTATCGGTTGCGGTTCGTACCTACCGGAAAAAGTGTTAACCAATGACGATCTGGTAAAGACCGTCGATACTTCGAACGCTTGGATTGTTGAACGTACGGGTATTACTCAGCGCCATATTGCAGCCAAGGACGAATTAACCTCCGATCTTGCCTTGGCGGCGGCGGAGCGGGCTATGAAAGCGGCTGGTATCGGCGCTGACGAGCTTGATCTTCTAGTACTGGCTACTTCTACACCGGACAATACGTTTCCTGCCACGGCAGCTAAGGTACAGGCTCGTCTTGGGATGTATCATGGCACTGCTTTTGATGTTCAAGCGGTCTGCGCGGGTTTTATCTGTGCCTTGACGGTGGCTGATAATTTCTTGCAGTCAGGGCAGGCAAAAACCGCCATGGTCATCGGCGCGGAGACTTATTCGCGTATCCTCGATTGGAACGATCGCACAACTTGCGTTCTATTCGGCGATGGTGCCGGCGCAGCGGTGCTGAGCGCCGAAGAAATGCCTGGAAATCCTTCGGATCAAGGCGTTCTCGCGGTCAGGATGCATTCAGACGGTCGCCACTATAATGCACTCTATGTCGATGGCGGGGTCTCCAGTAGCCAGACGGCAGGGTATCTCAGGATGCAGGGCAAGGAGGTCTATCGCCATGCGGTGGTCAATCTTGCCGCGGTCGCTGGAGAAGCACTTGACGCTGCTGGCTTGACGTCAGACGAGATTGATTGGTTGGTGCCGCATCAGGCCAACTTGCGTATCATGACCGCCATCCAGCAACGGCTCGACCTACCAAGAGAGAAGATGGTGGTAACGGTCGACCGTCATGCCAATACCTCATCCGCGTCAATACCACTCGCGTTAGTTGAGGCCATCGAAGATGGCCGAATCAAGACAGGAAACCTGGTTTTGATGGAGGCAATTGGTGGCGGATTCGTTTGGGGTTCTGCACTGGTGCGTTGGTAATACACCCAAACATTATGATAAAGCGCTGACATGGACTGAAAAATTGACATCGCGTGTGTTGACGACCCAGCCCCGAGGCGCTACCGTTTCTTCCTCAAATTAGGGGGGCAAAGCAAACATGACCGGCAACACGGTCACTCGCGCCGATTTGGCAGAGGCAGTGTTTCGCGAAGTTGGGCTCTCGCGAAACGAGTCAGCGAAGCTCGTCGAATCCGTACTCGGTTTGATAACCGACAGTCTGTCGCAAGGTGAAACTGTAAAGATTTCATCTTTCGGCAGTTTTTCGGTGCGGATGAAAGGGCAAAGGATTGGCCGAAATCCCAAGACTGGCGAGGAAGTTCCGATCCTGCCGCGTAAGGTCCTGGTGTTTCGCGCCTCACACGTTCTGAAGGACCAGATAAACGGCAGAGAACTGGACGAGAAATCTGCGACCTATCGTGATTTTTCGGCTGTTGGAGATTCAAGCCTCTAAATTATGAGGAATTTGGAATCTAGTGAGCAGGTGTCTGGTCGCATGAGCAAATCCCCGGACGCGTTTCGTACTATCCGAGAAGTGTCTGAGGAGCTAGACGTCCCGCAGCATGTACTGCGATTTTGGGAAACTAAGTTCAACCAGGTGCGGCCACTTAAGCGTGGCGGTGGTCGGCGTTATTATCGCCCCGAAGACGTCGCGCTTCTAAGGCGAATTCGTTCCTTGCTATATGCCGACGGCTATACAATCCGTGGCGTGCAGAAGCTCATGCGCGAGACCGCCGGCAAGGTTCCTGGCCTAATGGATGAGCCTGATCCTGCATCCATGCCGCAAGCCGCGAATAACTTAGAACGTGAAATTGGCGTTCGCGGCAAAGCGATTCTCGACGAGTTGGAAGTCTTGCGCGACATGCTGCGTGGCCGTATTCCCACTTAAGTAATTTCACTACACTGTAAATTGAACCGCCCTCGGCGCAGGTTTTGCCATCGCCTTCTCTCGGGGGTCCAAAATTGCGGAATGACAGTTCTTAGCCTAGCGCAGTTGTTCGAGGGGCGAGGAAGCGAGTTTTGCCAGAAATCAATCCAAAATGAGGAGATGAAAGCTGTTAGTATAAAAATGTTGTTTGCAGCAATAGAGACAGGTGACGACACGGAGTTTCAAATCATTATAGAAGCTGAATCCCCGGAGGTTGCCAAATGGATATCTCCGGACCCTGAGATCCTACAACGCATATCCAGCACAGAGGTTTTAGTTGAAACAATAAGAATGGTCCCATTGGTAGAACCAAGAATTGATATATTAAGAATGCACATGGAGGATTATTAAATGAAACATATACCTAAAATTTCCCTTAAGGCCCTTACTCCTATGGATGAAGAGGGTGTATCAGCTTACCTGGATGACTTTGCTGTTTCGGATGATCCTAATTCTCCCATAACTGCAGGATTATTCAGATTGGAAAAAGGAAAAAAATTAACCTATAGGTACACTTACCATGAGATGAAAATGGTTATAGATGGAGAGTTTAATATCAGTGACTCTTCTGGGGTGGAGGTCAAAGCAACACCTGGTGATCTGCTGTACTTCCCAAAAGGCAGTACCATTACATTTTCGACACCAAATTATGGCTTGGGTTTCTTTTGCGGCCAACGAGGAGAAGGCGAGGCTTGAGGATCTAATCAACGATGATGGGTAATTTGCAATTCCTTAGGTCGTGTATTCTCAATAACGCAGATTTCCCGGCGAGGTGCAAAAATCAAGCCAGAATTAACGCCGAGGTCCCACAAGCAGTAGGGGAGCAAAGTGAGTTGCTATGGGATTTCTGACATGGTTTGGAAGAATAAACAGAGAAGTCTAGGCAAGGTGGTTTTTGAGAATATTTGTTTTTTATCGCAATCATCTTACCGCTTAAATCCTCAATAGTTTTTCAATATTTTAGCTCTCTTAGCTGCTGCTTCCTCTGCGGTGATCAGGCCTTTTTTCTAATTCCTTTAGTTCTTTAAGCTTATCTTTAATAGAAGAATTTGATTTAGCGTCAGTTCCATTGGAGATATTCTTCTTTCGTTTTGGTGTGTTTTTTCCAGGGCTCCAATCAATATTAACACTGGCGATGATGTCTAAAATAGTTTCGTTATTCAAAGGCGGTGTTTTATGTATTGGAATACAAGCAGGATTTTGGGGGTAGGGGGTCAGGAAATACCAACTGAGGAATGAAGAGCAATTCCTGATTACCTCCCCTATACGACCCTCATGGTCCCATCCCATCTCATTATTAGGCTGTTTTTCTGTGGGACACTCTTGGGACAGTCAGGGTCAATTCCTGTATAGTTTGGGAAGTATCAGACAGATTGACAGCAGACCCTTACAGGATAAGATTCATAAGGTTGCTTAGGAAGTTAGATTGTATCTGGCACTTATCGGAGCGTAGCGCAGTCTGGTAGCGCACTTGTCTGGGGGACAAGGGGTCGTGGGTTCAAATCCCGCCGCTCCGACCAATGCCGCCGACCGGCGGCTTGCTGCATGATTGTCAGCGGGGCATGGTGGCATGTGCGGGCGGTTTTCACAATTTCATACCTGGGCGGAACTGCGTTCCTATTTCGATATTTTCGGCCCGACGCGCAATCTATCGGCTCGTTATAACATCGCACCTATTCAGAATGCCCATGTGGTGCGGCAGGAAATGGGCAGTCGTCGGATCGATCTTTTGCGTTGGGGCTTGGTGCCGTTCTGGGCAAAAGATGGCGATATGGCGGCGCGTATGATCAATGCTCGAGCCGAGACTGTGGCCGAAAAGCCCTCCTTCCGCTCAGCCTTTCGCCAACGCCGCTGCCTCGTGCCGACCCACGGTTTTTTTGAGTGGCGCGGCCAGAAGGGCGCCAAGCAACCCTACTGGATTTTTTCCTCGAGCGGTGGGTTGCTGGCCTTTGCAGGCCTATGGGATCGCTGGGAGAAAGGCAAGGAAGGACCGCTCGAGACCTTCACTATCATCACCACTGAAGCAAATACCAAACTTGCGTCCGTTCATCACCGCATGCCAGTGATACTTGATCCCACAAATTTCGAGCGTTGGCTCGCGCCGGATCTGACTACCAACGAAGCTCAGGCCATGCTCTGCCCTGCGCCCGAGGGTGCGGTTGATTTTCATGCCGTTAGCCGCAATGTGAATAATGCTCGCAATGACAATCCCGCCTGTATCGAGCCTTTGCCAGAGGGAGAAGATCCCATTGCCTAGATTCGAATCATAGCAGAGTTTTTGTCTACCACTGGATCGGCGAATTGTCATAATTGATGAATTCGCCTGTACGCGGTGCTTTGAAGCCGCTGATGACATCCTTCATGCCGGCGATGCTGTCGGGAATATCCACTGCCGCCGCCTGCGATCCCATATCGGTTTTCACCCACCCAGGATGAAGGGCGAGAGTGCGTACGCCCCGGTCTTTGAGATCTATGGAAAGTCCCTTTATGACGAGATTAAGTGCTGCTTTGGACGATCGATACGGATAAAAGCCGCCATCGGCAAGTTCAGTAATGGAGGCCATATGGGTAGATAGAAAGACCATCAGTTTCTCATCTGACGCCGCGACATGCTCAACAAATGCTTCGCAGATTCGGAAGGGCGATAGCACGTTCACCCGCATGGTTTCTTCCCACACGTTGTAGTCCAAGTTGCCGAAGGCACTATTCCCAGGCTGATCAATGATTGTGCCGAGAATTCCGGCATTGTTGATCAACCGGTCGATGGATACGCCTTTCAGGGCATCGGCGACCGAGCTAACCTGTGATGGGTCGGACACTTCCATGCGATGCACCTTTATCAACCCACCGGAATTGTCGGCCAGGGCGTTGAGCTCGTTGGCCGCGTCCGGGTTGCGACAGCAGGCATGAATGATCACGTTCTTGTCTTGGTATTGCCGGACGAACTCGAGCCCAAGGCCGCGATTAGCGCCCGTAATAAGAACCGTCGTCATATTCATCTCTCACATTTTGTTGCCCAAGGCTCGTTTAAAGCAGGAGCCAGTGGCACCATAACCAATTGACTGATGGCATGCCAATCGCAAGGAAGGCCGTACGTCTTGCGTTAGGGCCGAGAGCCGGTTTAGATAAGCGTATGGAAGACTCGAAAGCGCAGGATGCCGCGCGACTTTTATATTCCGCTTGGCGCGATCAGCAACCGATAGATGGTTTGCCAGAGCAGTGCAGGCCGAATAGTCTGGATGACGGCTATCAAGTGCAAGCGGTTCTGGAGGCGTTGCACGACGTGCGCGTAGCTGGGTACAAGATCGGCGCGACCAACAAGATGGCGCAGGAATTATTTGATGTGGATGCGCCGTTTTTTGGCCGTGTACTTACGCCTTCTGTCCTCGATAGCCCGGCCGAGATTGCCGAAGAAGTGGTAAGGTTGCGCATCATAGAAGCTGAATTTGACTTTATCATGGGTGCGGATCTGCCGGCTCGGGAAGTAGCTTATGGCCGTGATGAAGTGATGGCCGCAGTTGCAGAGTTGTGCCCGGCCATCGAAGTGCCGGATTCGCGCTATGTAAATTGGCGTGAGGCAGGTATGCCGCAACTCATCGCCGATAACGCCATCGCGGCGCTTTTAGTCCTCGGTTCACCGGCGCAGGACTGGCGCGACCTCAATCTGTCGCTACATCCAGTGACGGTGCGAGTGAATGGTAAGCTAGTGGATGAAGGATCAGGCGCCAATGTGTTAGGCGATCCGCGCAATGTTCTAGTCTGGCTTGCCAACGCTTTATCAGAGCGTGGCCTCGGCTTGAAGGCTGGCCAAGTAGTAACCACAGGCAGCGCTGCTGATGTCATTCAAGTAAATTCAGGCGATGAGGTGATCGCGGACTTCGGCTCTCTCGGTGTCGCTGAAGCGCGTTTTGCCTAATTCCATCTTGAGTTCTAGCAACGTGATAAGCGCAACCGCCGTGTTCGAGATTGGCCAGATCGTACATCACCGGCTTTTCGATTACCGCGGCGTGGTAGTTGATGTGGATGCGGATTTTCAGGGTGGCGAGAATTGGTACCTGCAAGTAGCGCGTTCGCGCCCACCGAAAGACAAACCTTGGTACCACGTGTTGGTCGATAACTCGGAAAACCACACTTATGTCGCTGAGCAAAATTTAGAGTTGGCCAGTGATCTTCGGCCGATTAAGCACAGTATGCTTGTCAATTGTGCTTTGCGTTACGAAAACGGTCGATATTTTGTGGAGCGCCATTTGGTTTAATTTCGCGGCCGCAAAATACTGTTTTGCATTGCAGCAATGAGATGGACATTTTCCCAAATTAGGCCAAAATGTCGATTCTAGATTTTTCGGTGTGATGCCGAGGCCTGACCTGAGTAGGAGAAGTATACCATGTCAACCCACAGCCAAGAGCGCCGGTTAAATGTGCGTGATCTGGCCGCCATGAAGGGAAACCGGCCGATAGTCAGCCTGACGGCCTACAGCGCGCCGATGGCTCGCGCACTCGATGATCAGGTAGACATGATTCTTGTAGGCGATTCTCTAGGCATGGTCGTTTACGGCATGGACACCACCGTTGGCGTTACCCTCGATATGATGGTGGTACATGGCGCCGCCGTGGTAAGGGCAACAAATCATGCTTGCGTGATTGTTGATTTGCCTTTTGGTGCTTATCAGGAATCGCCGCAGGCTGCATTTCGTGCTGCGGCCCGGATGATGTCTGAAACCGGATGCAGCGGCGTGAAGCTTGAAGGCGGTGTGGAGATGGCGGAGACGGTACGCTTTCTCGTCGAGCGCGGTATTCCGGTACTTGGGCACGTCGGTTTAATGCCGCAATCGGTGAATGCTGCTGGTGGCTTCCGCGTACAGGGCAGGACAGATGACGGTGCTCGGCGCGTGCGCTCTGATGCTAGTGCAATTGCCGATGTAGGCGCGTTTGCCATCGTCATTGAACACACTGTGGAGGCGCTTGCCCGATCGCTGACCGAGGAATTGAAAGTGCCAACCATAGGAATTGGCGCTTCCCCAGCCTGCGATGGACAGATCTTGGTAACCGAGGATATTGTTGGCCTCGGAGGCGATTTCACGCCCCGCTTTGCCAAACGTTATGCTGAGCTCGGTGACGGATTGCGCGAGGCAGTTGGGCAATACGCTGAGGACGTCCGTGCCCGGCGTTTCCCAACTGCAGAGCATTGCTTCAACCCTCCTGCCAAGGGCGGTGTTGGCAAACCTCGGCTCGCGGCAGTGACTACTGATATGGCAGGCAGGCCGAATGCTAAAGGTCGGCGCGGCGCCTGAACTCATGACCACCTCGCCTGCTCGCGACGCGAAAGCGTCTAACAGCATTTTTCCTCCCATTATCCGTTCTGTGAGCGCACTGCGCCGTGCGGCCGGGAAATATCGTAGCAGTAGCGACCGTGTGGCCCTGGTACCGACTATGGGTGCACTTCACGCGGGTCATATGGAATTAATTTCGGCTGCACGCGCATCTTGTTCGCGGACCATTGTTAGTATTTTCGTTAATCCGACGCAATTTGCTCAATCGGAAGACCTCCAACTCTATCCGCGCAATGAAGAAGAGGATTTGCGCAAACTTGCGGAAGCCGGCGTCGATCTCGTCTTCATGCCACTGGCAGGCGAGATGTATAGAGAGGATTTTGTCACATCGGTCTGCTTGTCCGGACCCGGCAGGGGGCTTGAAAGTACAGTCCGTCCGCATTTTTTTTCTGCCGTGGCAACTGTTGTATGCAAGCTTTTACTGCAGTGTCAGCCCGATGTGGCTGTCTTTGGTGAAAAGGATTATCAGCAGCTCCAAGTGGTTCGCCGCATGGTGCGTGACCTAGATATACCAAGCGAGATCATGGCAGTTGCTACGGTGCGGGAGATGGATGGCCTCGCCTTCTCATCCCGCAACGCATACCTATCTTCCACTGAGCGCGCTACCGCTCCACGTCTTTTTGAAATTCTTCAAGAGACGGCAGTTTGTCTTCGAGAAGGAGGCACGGTTGTTGGCGAAATTGAGCGCGGAACTGCCTTGTTGCGTGCTGCAGGATTTGATGGGGTCGACTATTTAGCTCTCTGCGACGGCGAAAGTCTTCAACCGCTCCAATTACTCGTCAGAGGTGCACGATTATTTGCGGCAGTTCGTCTCGGCACGACACGCCTGATCGACAATTTAGAAGTTTAACGCACGGTCACCTTGTCTCAAAACATCTAATTGATGCTGGTGTTCCTAGTTCCACTGGGGTTATGCAAAAGTAATAAGACCAAGCTAGGTAACGTAAACGCTATTCGTTTTCTTCCTTGGCGCGCGGGTCCGTCAAAAGTTTCTTTGCCGACCAATAGATGCCGACAAAGAGAATACCCGTAACCAGGCAGACAAGCAGCGGCAAACCTAGATCCCAAGGCATATTTCGGTTCCCTTCTGTTTCTGGGCTTGGAGCCCAGCAACTTGCACATTCGTTCTTGCTAAGGCGTGAATAGCGAAGCAGTTCCAGCCCGTCAAGCAGTGAAAATGTGACGTATTACAATACATCATTATTATGGCTATGGGATGCCCTATTCCAGCCCTGTGACAAATTGAGAAATGGCGGATGCGCCCTCTGCCCAATTTTCCTTGTCGCTGGCGCCATCTTTGCCATTGGTGGTGAGATGGTGATCGCCGCCATCGAGCCAAGTGATTATAACGTTCTCCGGCAAGCCGTAACCTGCCACTTCGTCGGGAGCGCCATACGGATCCTCAGCGCCTTGCAAGATCAGCGTCGGGGCAGCAATGTTCTTGAGATATTCGATTCGCGAAGACTCCGGTTTATCCGGCGGGTGAAACGGATAGCCAAGGCAGACGACGCCCTTGGCGCCAATTTGATTGGCGATCAGGGTGGCGATGCGTCCGCCGAGTGATTTACCGCCAATCACCAACCGTGAGCCGCCACCGAGTGCGCCTGCGACAGCGAGATAGCGCTCAATTAGCACTGCCGCATTGTTGGGCGGGACGCGTTTGCGCTTGGCCCGTTGACGTTGCATATAGGGAAACTCAAATCGTGCCACCCGGTGGCCGCCTTTGGCGATACCGTCGGCGAAAACCTTCATAAAGGGTGCGTCCATGGGCATGCCCGCGCCATGTGCGAGAACAACGGTCACATCCGCCCCTTCGGGCCCGTCAAACAGGAACTCGATATTTCCCGTGGTCATTCTGCAAATTCCTCCAGTAAGCTAGCATACAGATTAAGAGGTTTTGATGGTTCGCCGTCAAGTCACAGGACTATATAGGGCTGGATTTTTCGTAGTCTCCGAATAATATCCAACGAACCAAGGTTGTGTTAGGAGACAGCGATGCCACTGTTGGAACGTTCAGACTGGTACGACATTGCACGTGATACAAATTGGACGCCAGATTTTGTTCCGCGGGAAGAATTATTTCCTTCTGAACTCAGTGATCCGTATGACATTCCTCAAGCGGAATGGGAGACCTTTGACGAACCTTACAAGGTATCCTACCGCGAATATGTCAAGGTGCAGCGCGAGAAAGATTCTTCTGCATATTCAGTGAAAGCGGCGCTGTCGCGTTCCAAGTTTCACGACGGGTTGGACGAAGGCTGGGCCAGTGTCCTCAAATTGCATTATGGCGCCGTTGCGTTGACTGAATATCAGGCTAGCCAGTTCCAAGCACGCATGGTGAGATTTGGCCCGTCGCCATCAATGCGCAACATGGCCACTTATGGCATGCTTGATGAGTTGCGCCATGCCCAGCTGCAACTCTATTTTCCGCATGAATTATTGCCACGTGACCGCCATTACGATTGGGCGCATGAGGCAGCGCACACTAATAACTGGGCGATACTCGGCGGTCGCCACGCGATGGATGATGTAATGATGTGTCGCGACGCGATAACCGGCGCAATTATGGTGTCTTTTGCCTTTGAAACCGGCCTGACAAATTTGCAAATGGTCGGCCTCTCGACAGATGCGACGAATATGGGCGATTTCACTTTTGCTAATATGATCACCAGCATTCAGTCGGATGAGGCGCGCCATGCACAGCTCGGCTCGCCAGCGATTGAGATTATGATAAAGAACGGCCGTAAGGCGGAAGCTCAGCAAGCTGTCGATGTCGCCTTCTGGCGCATGTGGCGATTGTTTGCCATTACCGTCGGCATCCCGATGGACTATTACATTCCGCTCGAACAGCGCCACTTGTCATTCAAAGAATTCATGCACGAATGGATTATCCGCCAGTATGACCGCCAGGTGCGTGAACTCGGTCTGGAGACACCGTGGTATTGGGATTTATTGAAGGACGACATCGAAAATCACCACCATTGTCAGCAGGGCGGCATTTGGTCGTGGCGCCCGACAGTTTGGTGGAACCCGCCGGGTGCCGTTGGCCCGCGTGAACGCGAGTGGTTGGAGGAAAAATATCCCGGCTGGAATGACAGCTTCGGCACTTACTGGGATGTTATAACTGACAATCTTCTCAATGACCGGGAAGAGAAAACCCATCCCGAATGCATTCCGATCATCTGCAACATGTGCCAGATTCCGATCTCCAACCGACCAGGCAAGTTATGGAAGGCGCGAGTCTATCAGCATGAACATGAGGGGCGGCGGTATAATTTCTGCACCGAGCCGTGCCGCTGGATCTTTACCACTGATCCAGAGCGTTATAAGAAACATGAGAGCATTGTTGACCGTATGTATTCCGGTGAGATCAACCCACCGACGCTGGACAATGTGCTGACCTATATGGGCATAGGCGTCGTCAGCGAGGGTGGCCATGACGGTCATGACTATCGCTGGATAGATGGTTTCCGGGCCCAAGCAGCGGAGTAGGAGGCGGTCAATGTCGACTTTTCCGATTCTCTCTCGCTTCCAATATGACTGCCACGTCAAGGTGGTCGAAGCCGAGGCGGCGCAGACCATGGACATGTTAGCCGAGGCATGTGCCTATCACTCCATCGGCCTCCATGTCGCTGACCAGCCGGGCAAGATTCTCCGCGTCCGACCGACGACCGATGCCGATGACGCCGAACCCTGGCCACGCGACATGACTGTCGCCGAGGCCGGTATCAAATATTTCGACAGTATCGATATTTACTTCACTGATCAGAGCAAAGCATAGCATGGCATTTACGAAAGTTTGCGGCGTTGATGACGTTTGGCAGGGTGAAATGGAAGCCTATCAAGTAGATGGAACGGAGATATTGTTAATTCACACCATGGATGGTGAATTCCACGCGGTACAGGCCATTTGTCCCCATCAGGAAGTCGACCTCGCCGACGGCGAGTTGGAGGGCAATGAGCTGACTTGTTGCATGCACCTATGGCAATTTGACGTGACTAGCGGCAGGGGAATCAATCCGGACCATGCGGAGCTTGCCAAATACCCGGTCAAGGTAGAGGGCGACGATGTGCTAGTTGACGTTGCTGGCATTAAGGCGAAGTTCGCTCATGCCTGATATGGATCAAAAGAGGCGTAATTCCGTTGGCCCGGTGCTGCGCGCGGGTGAGGTGGCCGACGCCGTTGTCGAGGCGATACAAGAGGATAATCCTGATAAGGATTTCGTTATTGAGAACCGCATCGCTTATGTGCGTGTTGAGACGGAAGGCGAGTGTTTCATTCGTCAGGAAACTCTGTCCGAAATGCTAGGCCGCCCGATTACGATGCCAGAGGTGGAGATAAACCTCACTTCTTTTGCTGGCCGGATCGAGACCACTGATACATACATGCGGTTCTATCTTGAAAAAGAACTGTGAGTCTCGAGAATATTTGAAAGCGACGGACTATGACTGACTCATCAGATTTCAAGCCGCTCAAGACGTGGAGTCATCTCGCTGGCCAACGCCGTCGGCCTAGCGAATATGAGATCGTTTCGACTAATCTCCTGTGGAGTACCGACAAGGAGGTCCCGTGGGAGCTGGCACCTGGTGTGCATATGAACCAGTGGTATTTAAAATACCGCGACGCTTCACCACTCAAGCACTCCGATTGGAATGCCTTTCGCGATCCTGATGAAATGGTCTACCGGACCTACAACATCATGCAGGACGGGCAGGAGACCTATGTTGACGGATTGCTGGACGAATATAACGCCAATGATCATGACGGCGGTTTAAACGCTGCTTGGATCCAACAGCTTGCAGAGCTGTACACACCCGGTCGCTATCTGCTTCATGCTGCGCAGATGGGATCAGCCTATCTGGTGCAGATGGCGCCTGCGAGCACAATCGTTAATTGCGCCATGCTTCAATCTGCCGATCAATTGCGCTGGGTTTCGCGCATAGCTTATCGCACGAAGGAACTCTCCTTGGCCGCGCCCGAAGCCGGATTTGTCGACGGGGAACGCGGGCATTGGCAGGGGCATGCCGCGTGGCAGGGGTTCCGTGAACTGATGGAACGAACACTGGTTGCATATGATTGGGCTGAGCACTTTACTGCCCTTAATCTTGTCGCCAAGCCGGCCATCGACGAGGCTTTTGTCCGCCAACTAGGCAGTGTGGCGCGGCGCGAGGGTGATGGTCTGTTGCAGCAGTTGATGGATGCGCATCAAACGGACAATGCGCGATCGCGTCGTTGGACTAAATCGCTGATTGGCTTCGCGCTTGAAATTGACGGCAACAAGGATGTCCTCGGTGAATGGGTGACCAAGTGGGCACCGCTTGGCGATGCTGCGATTGATGCTTATTGCGCAGCGCTGCCGAACGCTGACAGCGCCGCGTCGGAAGCGAAAGGTGAAGTGGAAGCATTTCGCGCTGATCTAGGACTGGGCCGCTAGCCGCAGCCAAGTTTTTTTATTAAGGAAACGAGGATGTATGGCGCGTAAAAAAGCGTTGATTATTGGTGGCCTTGGCGTAATTGGGCGTAATCTCATCAATCATATGGCTGAGCTTGATGATTGGAATATCGTGGCGGTTAGCCGCCGCGAGCCAGATGCGGAAATGGCAGCAAAGGCGGACTTCATCTCATGCGATCTCCTGGATATGGTGGCTGCGGAAAGTAAGCTCGCGCATCTGACCGACGTTACTCACATGTTCTGCTGCGCCCTTTATGGCGGCATCGATGCAACTACGACGGAGCAGAATCGTGCTCTGGTAGCCAACCCAGTCACTATCATGTCATCAATTTCGGACAATTTAGAGCGTGTCGTTTTACAGGAAGGTAGTAAGGCCTATGGCCGCCAGTTGGGTCCGTTTAAGACGCCCGCCAAAGAATCTGATTCACGCCACATGCCGCCTAATTTTTACTACGACCAAGAGGATTTCCTGATCGAGTTTCAAAAGGGCAAGGATTGGACTTGGGCGGTTCTCCGCCCGGAAGCTGTGTGTGGCTTTGCTGTTGGCAACCCAATGA
>PBDG01000008.1 GCA_002717225.1 Rhodospirillaceae bacterium
TGCCAAAAAGAAATCTCGTGCCGGCGCGTAGTGATAATTCGCAGGATGCGCGTGTGGCGCTGTTTGCCGAGATGGCCAAAGCGGTGCAGGCAAGCGTCACGCACGTATCTAGTGTTACGGATGTTCCAGGAGCGGTCGCTGATTATCTCGCCGAGAACAATTTGCCTAGCGATGTCGTTATGGCACCCGACGAGGTCCTTGACGCTTATCCCTGGGCCGAACGACCGCTACTCAATATCCGACGGGATAAGGCCGTTGATGCGGATCAGGTAAGCGTTACCGCTGCCGAGATGGGATTTTGTGAGACCGGTACTCTAATGCTTACCTCGGACGCGGCGCGTCCCTCGACGCTCAATTTTTTGCCCGAGAATCACATTGTCGTCCTGCGTTCTAGCCAAATTACTGGTGGCTATGAAGAGGGCTGGCGGCATTTACGAGAAAGAGGTGATGATGACTTTATGCCTCGCACGGTAAATATGATCACTGGACCCTCGCGTACTGGCGATATCGAACAGACCATTCAGCTAGGCGCCCATGGTCCCCGTCGACTGCATATCATTATCGTTGAGGATTGATGGCGATGGCTGGCAAGCGCTCCCTTAGCCGCGAAGAGCAGGCGCTTTGGCGTAAGGTCATGGGTGATGTTGAACCCTTCAACCCTGATGCTCACCCCAAGGCTCATTCTGGCGAGACCAAAACGACAAATAAACCAAACAAACTGCTTAAACAAAATGAAACTGCGCAGCGTGCTTCTTCTTCACCGCCTGACACTGCTAATCTGGAGCTAGTGTTGGGTAAGGCCAGTGGACTTGACAAGCGCAACGCTCAGCGTCTCAAGCGCGGTCAGTTGCGGCCCGAGGCACGGATCGACCTTCATGGCATGACACAGACCGAAGCTCATGCGGCGCTCAACAATTTCATCGCCGAATGCCAGTTGTCGGGCTTGCGCGCGGTCTTGGTAATCACCGGAAAGGGCTCGGTAAAGGAAGGGGGCGTGCTGCGCCGCATGGTGCCGCGTTGGCTCAACCAGTCGCCACTCCGCGCCATGGTTGTTGCCCTTGAACAGGCGGTACCCCGCGATGGTGGCCTTGGTGCTTATTATTTGCTGCTGCGCCGCCGGCGTTGAAGCGATGAGATGGCTTGCCTGCATCAAACAAACTTTCCGGGAACTCAAGGTTGAGGCTCTCGCGATGTATTACGCCATCCGTCATCCGAATACACCTTGGTCAGGCCGGTTGTTGCTGATTTTCATTCTTCTCTATGCCGCTAGCCCAATAGACATTATCCCGGATTTCATCCCAGTCTTCGGAATGCTAGACGACATCGTAATCATCGCTGCCGGCCTTTGGCTTGCGCGGCGTTTAGTTCCAGACGCGGTAATGGACGAATGCCGCGAAAAGGCTCGCACAATAAATTTTGAAGGCGGTTTGATACGAAGCTTTTTTAAAGACTAGAGGATGAATTTGCTGAGATCTGAATCCTTGGCGAGGTCCGAGACACGGGATTCAACATAAGCTCGGTCTATGGCAACGGTTTCACCACTTTTATCGGTGGCGTCGAAGCTGATTTCTTCCAAGAGCTTTTCCATTACTGTATGCAGGCGACGAGCGCCGATATTTTCTATCGTGCGGTTTACTTCGGCCGCCAGATCAGAGATGGTGTTGATAGCTTCCTCACTGAAATCGAGCGTTACCTTTTCGGTGCCTAGCAGCGCAGTATATTGCCGAATGAGACTATTTTCTGGCTCGATTAGTATTTGCTTCAAGTCATCTCGGGTGAGTGCCTGAAGTTCGACGCGGATTGGCAGGCGGCCTTGAAGTTCGGGCAGCAGGTCCGCGGGCTTCGCGATGTGGAAGGCACCCGATGCGATGAACAGAATATGGTCAGTCGAGATTGTACCATGTTTTGTTGCCACCGCCGTGCCCTCAATCAGTGGCAGTAGGTCGCGCTGCACCCCTTCGCGACTGACATCGGCACCAAGCCGGTCGGAACGTGCGCAGATTTTGTCGATCTCGTCGATAAAGACGATGCCGTTATTGGCAGCATTCTCCAGTGCCTCGCGTATTACCTTGTCCTGGTCGAGGAGCCGGTCACTTTCTTCCTCCATTAGTACTTCATAGGATTCTCCGACTACCATGCGTTTCGGCTTTTTCTGCTCGCCCATCGCCTTTCCGAGCATATCCCCGAGATTGAGCATGCCCATCTGCGCTCCTGGCATGCCTGGTATTTCGAAGGTTGGCAGGGAAGCGCCAGCGTTTTCGGCCACTTCTATGTCTATTTCTTTCTCCGCCAGTTCTCCATTTCGCAGTTTATCTCGGAATTTGCGTCGCGTGTCCTGGCCGGCATTTTTGCCCACTAATGCGTCCAACACCCGCTCTTCGGCATGGAGCTCAGCTTTGGCGGAAACTTCCTTGCGCATCCGCTCGCGAGTCATGTGTATGGAGACCTCCACCAAGTCGCGTACGATCTGCTCGACGTCGCGTCCGACATAGCCGACCTCAGTGAATTTGGTTGCCTCTACTTTCAGGAACGGCGCTTGAGCAAGGCGCGCGAGGCGACGAGCAATTTCAGTTTTGCCGACGCCGGTTGGGCCGATCATCAGGATATTTTTGGGTAGAACCTCCTCGCGTAGATCCTCTGGTAATTGCTGGCGGCGCCAGCGATTACGCATGGCGATGGCGACAGAACGCTTGGCGTCGTTCTGGCCGATGATGAAACGGTCAAGCTCGGAAACAATTTCACGTGGGCTAAAACTTGTCATTCGGGTATCTTCTCCACCACCAGGGCACTGTTGGTGTAAATACAGATATCGGCGGCGATGGCCATGGCCTTACGCACCACAGCTTCGGCATCTAGCTCTTCCATATCGACAAGCGCGCGCGCTGCAGAGAGTGCGTAATTGCCGCCTGACCCTATGGCGATTAGACCGTCCTCCGGCTCTAGCACATCGCCGGTACCGGTTAACACTAGGGAGATGTCGGCGTCAGCCACCGCCATCATTGCCTCGAGACGGCGGAGATAGCGGTCAGTGCGCCAATCCTTTGCTAGCTCTACGCAGGCTCGCATGAGTTGTCCCGGATGCTGTTCGAGTTTGCCTTCGAGGCGCTCAAAGAGAGTGAAGGCATCGGCTGTCGCGCCCGCGAAGCCGGCGATGATTTTACCGCCGGAGCCTAAGCGACGCACTTTACGAGCATTTGATTTGACTACAGTCTGGCCGAGGGTAACTTGGCCATCGCCGGCAATGACAACGGTCTTTCCCTTTCGCACAGATAGGATGGTCGTGCCATGCCAAATGGCAGTGTCGGATTTGATGGTTCTCTTCCTTTCGACGCCTAGTAGGGTATGGGTTAGTGCTCCTTCTCCAACCATGTGGTGATTGGTCCCGCCGGGTCAAGCCTCTGGCGAAACATTCATGTTCTTGCTACAAGGACGCCCGACTATCCCTAGATTTCGGACCTCATGTTCCTTAGAGAGCAACCGCCTCATGAAACAGCCGTCGCGTAACGCCCGCGTTGAGCGGGTGACCAAGGAAACGAGCATCGTTGTCGATGTCAATCTTGACGGCGAGGGTGCCTATGACATTTCCACTGGCATTGGCTTTCTCGATCATATGTTGGAACAACTTTCGCGCCATGGCCTTATCAACCTCACTCTCAAAGCGGAGGGTGACCTAGACGTGACCTATCACCATACCACGGAGGACAGCGGCATCGCGCTCGGCGAGGCAGTGAGTCGGGCGCTTGGCGACAAACGCGGCATCACGCGCTATGGCAGCGCCTTCGTGCCGATGGACGAGGCCTGTGTGCGTGTTAGCCTTGATATCAGCAACCGGCCCTACCTTGTTTGGCGGGTCGACTTTCAGCGGCCACGCCTAGACGGTATGGATACGGAGCATTTCAAGGAATGGTTTCAGGCTTTTGCACAGTCGGCGGGGATTACGCTACATGTGGAATGTCTCTATGGCGACAACAGTCATCATATCGTTGAAGCTTGTTTTAAGGGCCTAGCGCGCGCGCTGCGTGAGGCTATGACGCTAGACCCTAGATCTGGGACGATAATTCCCTCCACCAAAGGCACGCTTGGCGGTGAGGTTGAGGTGTGAGTCTGCCATGCGCTATTACACGGCTTATCTCCCTCGGGCGTTAACCAGCGGCCCAGTGGTGGAAGGTGATTCGGCTGTAGGTGCCGACGAGGTGCTCGGCGGCGCGGTGTTCGTGCGCGAGGGCTTCAACTGGCTCGCCTTTTGGTTTTCTGTTCCCTGGGCGGTTGCCAACGGTTTGTGGCTCACGGCGCTGGCGATGGCGGCGTCGCTCGCTTTGATCGTCGGACTGCCTGCAATCTTCGCACCGGATTGGTATATTCGCGCGGTTCTTCTGGTCGGCTATGCGCTGATTTGTGGTTTCAGTGGCAATGACTTGCGGAGACTTGGTCTAGTGAATGGTGGCTGGGAGCTTATAGCTGTTGTCGCTGCGAACGATCGCGCACATGCCTTCCTACGCTTTGCCTACCTGCAGGACGAATGCGATGCATCTGATGACGTACGGTCAGCTTCGTCTCTGCCGCCGAGACCCGCTTTGCCAAAGGCTCCTCGGCTCGATATTGGCCCCAATCCGGGCTTCTGGTCATGACTGTTGTCATCATTGATTATGGATCGGGGAACTTGCGCTCCGCTGCCAAAGCTTTTGAACACGCGGCAGGGGCGAGTGGTTCGGAAGTTCGCGTTACTGAGGACGCCAAGGAGGTAGTCGGGGCCGAGCGCATCGTACTACCAGGTGTCGGCGCTTTCGCGGACTGTAAGCGAGGCTTAGAGGCGCTCTCTGGTATGCGCGATGCCCTGGAAGAGGCAGTGATAGGTCGCGGCGTGCCTTTTCTCGGCATCTGCGTAGGCATGCAATTGATGGCTCGAACAGGTCATGAGAATGGCAAACATAAGGGCTTTGGCTGGATCGACGGTGAAGTAGTGCCACTCGTGCCGGCCAACGCCCTCAAGGTGCCACATATGGGCTGGAACGACCTAACGATCTCCACACCGAACCATCCGGTATTGGCTGGGCTGGAGAGCGGTACTCACACCTATTTTGTGCATGGTTTTCATCTGCAATGCGAGCGCGAGAGCGATATCATCGCTAGGGTGGAGTATGGTAAGGGGCTCACCGCTATCGTCGGGCGTGATAATATGATTGGCACCCAGTTTCACCCCGAAAAAAGCCAGCAGGCGGGCCTTCGGCTGATTGCTAATTTTCTCGGTTGGCAGCCATAATGAGGCGGCGATGACAAAGGGGGATGTGACGGCGGAAGTAAAAGTTGAGAAAGTTGCCAGTCTCGGTAGGCGAGCACTTCGAGAATTGTGCGACTCAGCGTCTGAAGCGATCCAAGACGGCGCGGGCTTCGGTTGGCTGCGTCCGCCGCTGGCCCAGAAATTTGAGCGTTACTGGCGCGGAGTGATGCTGGTGCCGGAGTGCACTCTTCTGGTTGGAAAACTCGACGGAGTGATCGGTGGCTCGGTGCAGCTCGTTTCACCGCCGCCTCAAAAGGAGGCCTGGGCGTTTGCCTGTCTGATCGATACCCATTTCGTTGCTCCCTGGGCGCGTGGACATGGCATGGCGCGTAAACTTCTGGAGCAAGTCGGGTCGGAAGCTTGCGAACATGGCTTTACGGCAATGAATCTTTCGGTGCGCGTAACCCAGAAGGCGGCGGTGAACCTCTACGAGACTTTAGGATTCAATTGCTGGGGCACCCATCCAAAATACGCTTTGGTTGATGGCAAGACCGTCGCCGGCCATTATTATTGTAAGGAATTATGATCCTTTATCCGGCAATTGACTTGAAAGATGGCCAATGTGTGCGTTTGCTGCGTGGCCAAATGGCTGAGGCTACCGTGTTCTCTGATGAGCCGGGAGAACAGGCGCAACACTTTGAGACCTCAGGCTTTTCGTGGATCCATGTGGTTGATCTCAATGGTGCCTTCGCAGGGAAGCCGATGAATGGCGATGCGGTTGAGGCAATCCGCAGGGCGGTACAAATTCCTATTCAACTGGGTGGCGGCATTCGCGATCGAGAGACTATCGATTATTGGTTATCGCGAGGCATCGATAGAGTGATTCTTGGCACTATCGCTTTGCGTGATCCTGAGTTGGTCAAAAGCGCCTGCCGCGATTATCCTGGTCGTATCGCCGTCGGCATAGACGCGCGTGACGGGTGTGTCGCGGTGGAGGGCTGGGCCGAGATCTCGAATATGTTGGCAACCGACCTTGCAAAGGCTTTTGAGGATGCTGGTGCGGTGACCATCATATATACGGATATCAGCCGCGACGGTGCAATGCGAGGGCCAAATGTCCAGGCGACCGCTGCGCTCGCGCGGCGCATCACAACGCCTGTGGTCGCCTCAGGCGGCGTCTCTTGCCATGACGACCTTGCTGCTCTCAAGGCCGAAGAAGATGCCGGCATCGCTGGTGTAATTTGTGGACGGGCGCTTTATGACGGGCGCATTGAGCCGGATACCGCTCTTGCGCTGTTGGCTGCGTGACTGCTTTATGCTGAAGATGCGCGTCATTCCTTGTCTCGACGTACATAACGGACGCGTCGTCAAGGGTGTTAATTTTGTTGATCTAGTCGATGCCGGTGATCCGGTAGAGCAAGCCAGTATCTATGATAAGCAAGGCGCGGACGAGCTCTGCTTTCTCGACATCACTGCCACCCACGAGGGGCGTGAGAGTATGTATGAGGTGATCCGGCGTACCGCCGAGGTTTGCTTCATGCCGCTCACTGTCGGTGGCGGTGTGCGCGAAACGGAGGATGTGCGCAGGTTGCTCTTGGCCGGTGCGGACAAGGTATCGATCAATACCGCGGCGGTAAAACGGCCGGAATTTGTCGCTGAGGCGGCAAAAAAATTCGGCCGACAATGCATTGTTGTCGCCATCGATGCCAAACGCACCGGTGGGGGAAAATTCGAAATTTTCACCCATGGTGGCCGCAAATCGACAGGCATTGAGGTGATTTCTTGGGCGAAGCGTATGACAGAACTCGGTGCTGGGGAAATCTTGCTGACCTCAATGGACCGCGACGGCACTAAGCAAGGTTTCGATATTGAGCTCACACGCGCAGTCGCAGACGCGGTCGGTGTGCCGGTGATCGCGTCGGGCGGCGTTGGCACTCTTGATCATCTAGTCGCTGGCATCCGAGAAGGCCACGCTACAGCCGTACTTGCCGCCTCCATTTTTCATTTTGGCGAGCACACCATATCTGAAGCTAAGGCCCACATGCTTGCCGCTAGCGTGCCGGTGCGTTGATCCTGTCGCCGAGACGCACTATCCATGACATAGAGCCAGACCCAGGAGAGAGCCATGGTAGATTGCGATTCGGTGCTTGACGAGCTTTATAGCGTGATTGCTCGCCGCAAAGGTGGCGATCCAACGAAATCCTATACTGCGAAAAAGTTCGCCAAAGGCACGGACCATATAGCTAAAAAGATTGGCGAGGAAGCTACCGAGGTGGCGATCGCCGCAGCACGCCGCCAGCGCGACGAGATTCTGGCCGAGAGCGCAGATCTTTTGTTCCATCTGCTTGTTCTCTGGGCTGATCAGGATATTCGCCCGGAGCAAGTGCTTAAAGTGTTGCGCGAACGTCGCGGCGTCTCTGGCCTAGACGAAAAAAAATCCCGCGCCGAGTAATAGCACAACAGTTGCGGAGGCAGTCATGAGCTACGACCCGAACAACATTTTCGCCAAAATTCTACGTGGAGAGTTACCCAGCGATACGGTATTTGAAGACGATGAAGTGCTTGCCTTCCGAGACATCAATCCACAGGCGCCAATCCATGTACTGGTGATCCCCAAAGGTGAGTATTTATCGCTTGACGATTTTACCCGAGATGCGCCGGCTGATGTTGTCGGGCGCTTCTTCCAGAAGGCAGGTGAGATTGCGCGTCAGCTCGGTGTCGACGGCGATGGTTACCGTGCCATTGCTAACATAGGTAGCCATGGTGGCCAGGAAGTGCCTCATTTTCACCTCCATATCTGCGGGGGCGACTGGCTTGGGCGCATGATTGCTAGGGAATAAAAGAGATGGCTAAGGACGTTTTTGCCGAAGCGATCCAGCATCATGAAGCGGGTAGCGTGAATAAGGAGGGAAAGCTGTATACAAATCCTAAAAAACCTCAAGCGATACCTACGCCGAGTTCAATCTGGAAGATAAATATAATGATCGCGGAAATCTCGTTGATCCAGAGCGGATGTTTTGAAAGGCCATCAAGCCCAACTCAAAAGATTTGGGGGCGAGTCCAATATCGCTGGAAACGCTACCGAAACCAAACTGGCGCATCATTCGGCCACCTAGAATCGTTTTGTAATTCTCTTGAATATTAGAATGATACACGTTCGTTTCCGCGCACGAAAAAGTGGTTTAATTGTTTTGTTGTATAACAAATTCGTTGTGGGCGGTTCTAGAAGTTCGGGGTTTAACTCAACCGCCCTGAATCGGCGGAAAGACCGTCAGTACGTCGCCGGAGATTACTGTCTTCTTGGCGCGCTCTCCCACTGGTACCGGTTCGTCGTTGAGAAGCGTTACATGTGCATCTGGGTTTGCCAGGCCAAACTTGGTCAAGGCGTCAGCTACGCTCGCACCCTCTAACAATTCGATAACACGCTGCTGATTAGGCGGTTCAGGTGGTCGGATTGCGACTGACTTGATGGTGATCTTCACACCTTAATTTTAATCCCTATGTAAGTGACAAGCGCTGCAGCGTCTGCGTCGTTGGCACGCCTTCATTATCCCAGCCGCGCAGTTCATAGTAAGCAGGTAGCATCTTGCCCAGTTCGGCCACTTTGCCTTTTCCGGTGCCGGATTTGAGCTTTTCAGTGAGGATACGCTTGGGAAGAGTGTCGTCCTTGCTGGTTAGGCCGGCAGCAAGATTGAACAGGCGTTCGAGATTCCAGATGCGCTCGCCCATTTCTGCCATTCGTTCGGCGCTCCAGCTGCCACCGCAGGCTGCGTCGACTTGCGCAGCGACGTCGTTCAGATCCCAAACGCTCATCGGAAAGAGGCAAATTCCTGCCGAATCGACGGCCGCTACGGCGTTCTGAGATTCGTAGACTATCTTGGCTTTGCCTTCGAGTGGACCACCTCCGAAATCGTCACCATAGGGGTCGGCTTTGAGGTGGCAGGCGCCACGGTTGCTGGTAGCATAGGCCAGCGCCATGCCCTGCATGGAGCGGCCGTCATAGCCGGGGAATTCCTGTCCCTTCACGACCATGGCTAAATCCGGCTGGCTGTATTTCTCGCAGAGGCGCTTTGCTCCAAGGCCGAGATCAGCCCCAAATCCCTTACCGAGTCCAGCGAGCTTGACGCTTTCAACTAAAGCCTCCGCTGAACCGAAATGCAATTTTAAGCCGTCGGTTTCCTTATCACTGATGGCACCGGTCTCGTAGAGCTCCATCGCTGCTGAGAGGGTTGCGCCAAAGGAGATCGGATCCATGCCTTCTTCGTTGCATACCTGATTGGCGAATGTCGCCGCCTCAATATCGTCGACACCAACCATAGGTGCGAGGGCATAGGCGGACTCATATTCGAGCCCACCCGACGCATTTTTGTAACGTTCGCCGCTCTTAGCAGAGAAATGGGTAGGGTCGAGTTTGGAGACGCGGCCGCAGCCGATAGTACAGCTGAAGCAGGCCTTTCCATTGATCAAATTCTTACTGCCATCGGTTCGCCGTGTTGCAGACATGGCGGCTGCGCCGACCTTATCCGCGTCCTCGAACTGAACATCGCGGTTGTTGCGTGTTGGCAGGCTACCGAAGGCCTGGGTGATGTCCAGCATGGAAATTGTGCCCGTCTTAGCGAGGCCGGCGCGATCGGGACTGGGGTCAAGCTTTGCGCGCGCGGCGCGCACAGCGGCTTCGAATCCAGCGGGGTCCCTCACGGCAACACCCTTAGTTCCCCGCACCGCGATCGATTTGAGATTCTTTGCGCCCATAACTGCGCCGACGCCGGACCGCCCCGCTGCACGGTCAAGATCATTTACTACGCAGGCATAGCGGTTGAGGGTCTCGCCGGCGCGCCCAATTGACGCGATGCGCATGCGTTGATCGCCNTGGCGTTCCTTGAGAGCTGCCTCNGTATCCCACACCGATTTGCCCCAAATGAAGTCGTCCGCGTCGCGCAACTCGGCGTTGTCATNATCAATGTGCAGATAGACAGGTTTTTCCGATTTACCGGTGATCACAACCATGTCCCAACCAGCGAGGCGTAACTCGCCTCCCCATTGGCCGCCAGAATTCGAGCACGCGATGGCGCCGGTGAGCGCTCCCTTGGTAACTACNACATAGCGCCCGCCTGTGGCGGCGGTGGTGCCAGTGAGTGGGCCGGTGGCGAAGATAAGCACATTTCCGGGTGAGAGTGCATCGGCTCCTGGGTCCATCTCCTCGGCAAGATATTTGCTTGCGAGTCCGCGCGCACCTAGATATTGCTCGGCCCAGTCCATGTTCATGGCTTCCGCCGTGCAGGTCCCCTTAATGAGATCGACGCGTAAGATTTTTTCGTGCCAAGCCATGGGTTCGCTGTGCTCNGCTGATTTGTTTCGAGTAACGCCCGCGTTGCAATATTTGGTCGTTGAGTCGCCAATAGGAAGGCGCTTCACCAATATGCATCTGCCCCATTCTGTCGCTGCAACAGGGTTCACCCAGGATGGGATCTCCGCGAATTACCCNATGATAACTNTGCGGCGAAGTTTCATCTGCACTGCCGCTTAGGTCAAGAGCGACCTGCTATCTTTGCCCTTTACGGCAACTTGATTCAATAGCCTGTCTTTCNCTTCGGTATTTNTGCGNATGATTTTTNGATGCTCCTGCAGCAGCCGCACTAAACGTTCCGTGCATCCGCTTGCGCGAGTTGCCGACCGTCTCCATGTCCTGAGAAGTGACCGTGTGGATATAGGCGACCATGCCGACCGGCTAGCATAATCTAGGATCATGGTTTCGCCTATATCGCGGCTACTTCCGACTAGGAAAGGTGGCGAGTAAAAAATTCTATAGTACGCGAATTTGCTTGCTCCGCGCACGCGGTATCGAAATGTTCGCCGCCAGTACGTGCGAAGGCGTGATCCACGTTTGCGTAGGAATGAATCGTCACCTTGGCATTATCGGATAAACTTTTTTTGATCGCTGTTTGAGCTTCTGTGGGCACGAACTGATCGAGNTCAGCGATATGCATCATGTGCGGACCAGTGATTTTGTCTGCTTCGCTTAGAGCGTCTTGGATGCCGACCCCGTAATAGCCGACAGAAGCATCGACCAAGGTGCGCGCGGCGACTAGGTAAGCCAGCAGACCGCCGAGACAATAGCCTACTGCGCCNACCTTGCCACTGCAGCAGTCGAGGATGCGTAACTGCTCGAGCGCTGAGTCTGCGTCGGCGATGCCCTTATCCATGTCGAAGCCCTGATAAAAGCCGAAGGCCTGGCCCCATTCGCCTTCTGTCATGTCGGAGAGCTCGACCCCCGCTTCTTGGCGCCAGAAAAGATCGGGACAGAGGGCCACGTATCCTTGCGCTGCAAGTCGATGGCAGGTCTCGCGCATGAAATAATTGATCCCGAAAATCTCCTGCAGGACAATTACCCCGGCGCCTTTTCCAGAATCNGGTGTNGCAAGAAATCCCTGAAAACNGTCGCCATCATTGGCTTTGATGTTGATCATCCTGCCCGGCATATTTTTTCTCCCTGTTTTATATCAGATGGCTAAGCGTCCCTGCGCGGCCTCATGTTCTATCAGCAATTGCTTGGTTGTGCAGCCCCCCGCGCTGGAGAAGCCTCCGATCCAGTCGCCGGATCCAGTGATGCGGTGGCACGGCACAATGATGGCGATGGGATTGGCTCCGCATGCGCCGCCGATCGCACGTGGTGCGGAATCAACTTCGCGTGCGATATCGCCATAGCTCCGAGTTTCGCCGTAGGGCACTGAGCGGAGCGCACGCCATACCTTTTGCTGAAACGGCGTGCCCAAGGTGCGGAGCGGTAGGTCGAAACGGGTTAGCTTGCCGGCGAAGTAGGCGTCGAGTTGGTGNGTCACTTCTGCCGCAATACCGGTCCTGGGCGTGCTCATAGCTCCATGTCCAATCGAATCGAATTCGAGCAAGATGAGTGCCTTGCCATCGGTTTCAATGNTAACTGGTCCGATGGGCGTTGCAATACGATGATGGGTGGCNGCATTCATCATGCCTCNNTGTCTGGGGCAGTGGGCAAATCGCTCGGTTCGAGGGCTTTGAGGAGTAGCATTTGCAGCGCCTTGGCATCGGATGCTGGCAGCGAGCAGTTTCCACCAATGCAGAGATAGGCAGTGGCCTTGTTATTTATCTGAGTTTTGCCATGCGCTGGATGGCCTTCGGGCATGCTGGCCTCGGGTTTAACCACGTTCAGCACTCGGTTGGGCAGGCTCAAAGCATAGACTGCGCGGATCATTTCNTCTGTGTTAGCTTCGCNGCGCTCGCCGANCAGGACAATCTGTATGGCGCTGTGCAAGAGTTCGGAATTATTTATTAGTGTAGGCATTGGTGCAAAACGTTCGCAGAGCTCGCCNGAAAAGGAATGCACCAATTGCGTAGCGCGCTCGAAATAGCTCTCTTCGGCNGTCAACAGATAGAGCTTTGCTAGNACGCCGACCATGGTACCGTTGCCTGCAGGCGTCGCGGTGTCATGCGCTGATTTGTTGCGTGCGATTAGCCTCTCGCCGCCGACCGGGCTGTAGTAGTAGCCACCAGTCTCGCCGTCCCAATATTGTTCGTCGAGTACTTTCACCCAATCCCTCGCTCGCTCCAAATAGGCNGACTCNCTGGTGACTTCGTTGAGCATCAGCGCAGCCCGCGACATCTCTGCATAATCGTCTANAAACTCTATGTCTTTGNCCTGTCCATGGCGTGCTGAATGGCGCAGGTGANTTCCGTTCGCCATCTCGTCAGCTACATAATCCCAAGCACGTTTGGCCGCTTCCAGCCAGTCGGGTCGCTCGAACACGGCAGANGCGAATGCGAGCGCGGCTATCATAAGGCCGTTCCAGTCGGCAAGCACCTTGTCATCCCAACTTGGCCATTCACGTTTGTTTCGCGCGGCAAGCAGTTTGGCACGTAGGGGTTTCATCCGTTCTTCAGCATGTTCCGCACCATCTGGTCGATTCTGGAGGCGGTTGAGAATATTATTGCTCTCGAAATTGCCCTGGNCCGTGACGTCGTAGACCGCCTTAAAAGCCTCGGCATTGGTACCGAGCAAATCATCGATTTCGCTTTCCAGCCAGACGTAAAAGCGTCCCTCCTGGCCTTCAGAATCGGCGTCGATTGCAGAGGCGAAGGCGCCTTCGCCAGTCAGCATATTGTGCAGTAGCCAATCAACCGTCTCCTCCGCGCGTTGTCGGAACAGTTCCTCACCGCTGTCCTGCCATAGCTCAGTAAGGAGTTCGAGAATCTGCGCATTGTCATAAAGCATCTTTTCAAAATGCGGTACGAGCCACCGTTCGTCTGTNGAATAACGTGCATAGCCGCCTCCGAGATGATCGTAGATACCCCCTTGACTCATACGCCGCGCAGATAGCATGACGGCCGTGCGCATCGGTTCTGAGCCGCTGCGCTTGTAGTTTCGCCACAGAATGCCGAGCATTGCTATCTGGGGAAATTTTGGTGCTCCGCCAATGCCGCCATGGACTGGATCGACTTCACACAGGAGGGTCTGTCCNATACGCTCGACCTGGNCTGCATCGATATCNCCGCCGGGAGNNTTGTCTGCCATCTTGCTGAGCGCACTGACCAAATTGGTANGGTTTTTGCTGACATTCTCTGGCTCGTTGACATAGGCGTTGTGGATCTGTTTGAGCACATCGCGAAAACACGGCCGGCCGAAGCGCGCCTCGCGNGGAAAATAGGTGCCACCCCAAAAAGGTTCGCCGTCACTGTTGAGGAACATGGNTAGCGGCCAGCCGCCTTGTTGACCCATAAGTACGATAGAGCGCTGATAGATGGCGTCGAGGTCCGGACGCTCTTCACGGTCGACTTTAATGTTGACGAACATTGTGTTCATCAATCTGGCAGTTTCGTCATGCTCGAAGCTTTCATGTGCCATGACGTGGCACCAATGGCAGGAGGAATAGCCTACAGAAAGCAGGATCGGCTTGTTGCTCTCCCGAGCCTCGACCAGCGCGGCGGTGCCCCANGGGCGCCAGTGCACGGGATTGTCGCTGTGCTGTTGAAGATAAGGGCTGTGCTCGCCAGCTAGTTGATTACNGCTCACGATTTTGATCGATATGTTTCACGCCCGTCCACCGTCCGGTAAGAAGTTGTTGGCGTAATGCCAACGTCAATATATATGGAAACCACCGCCAGGCCAGTTTAACCAATTGGAACTTAAGAGGACGCGATGGAAGTGACATTCTATATCGTTGATGAGACACAGCTTAACAACATGTCGCTTGGCGGCATTAGCGGCTTGGAAGAGTTGAAAAGAAGCTTCTAGATTGAGTTTGTTGGCGTTGGTTCGACGGACAAGAGAGAAAAGGGTGAGAAAACGTGGGTACAGATCGACTTTTCTATCGCAGCCATATTTTTTGCTGTGTCAACAAACGCGCCGATGGGCACGTGCGTGGCTGTTGCGAACTGCATGGCGCGAGCAAATTGCGTGCCTATTTGAAGGCGCGAGTGAAGACGCGTGGTATCGAGAATGTGCGGGTTAACGCAGCACAATGCCTTGACCGCTGTGAATTGGGACCGACCCTGGTAATTTATCCGGAAGGGGTCTGGTATACATATCGGACGACTGAAGATCTTGACGAGATCCTGGAACGCCACGTGGTGCAGGGCAAGCAGGTCGAGCGACTGTTGTTGCATCCCGACCAGAAAGAGCAGGATGAAGAGCGCCTTAACGGACGCGGGAGGCTCGCCGCCAAATAGGCGAAACCGCTGCGGAGCGCTCNAATAAATACGTTTACCCATAGCTTGGCGGCGCGCGGCTGTAAATGNCGTGAGAAAGTTACGCGGAGCGGCATATAGAAAAATGCGTTTCAACGACACCATATTTGCGCCTGCTAGCGCGGCAGGTAAATCCGCAGTGGCGATGGTTCGCGTTTCTGGTGACCAGGCGGGCTTCGTGTTGCGGCGTCTTACTGATGACATGCCGTTGCCGGAAGCCCGGCGGGCTANGCTGCGCAGCATTAGAGAGCCCGTGAATGGTGATGAGATTGACCGTGCCATGGTGCTTTGGTTTCCTGCACCTGCGAGTTACACGGGAGAANATGTTGCCGAGTTTTACATNCACGGNGGGCGCGCAGTCTTGGCGGCTCTGCTGGGGGCGCTTGGTAGCATGGAAGGACTGCGCCCGGCAGAGACCGGAGAATTTTCTCGCCGTGCCTTCGAAAATGGCAAGCTCGATCTCACTGCTGCTGAGGGCGTCGCTGATTTGATCGATGCCGAAACAGAACTTCAGCGCCGCCAGGCGCTGAGGCAGAGCGAAGGCAGTCTCGGCATGCTTTACGAAGGTTGGCGGGGTAGGTTACTAAATATTCGCGCATTGGTTGAATCTACAATTGACTTTTCCGACCAAGAGTTGCCTGACGGTGTGCTCGACCGGGTAGCACCGGAAATTCACGCCATTGTCTGCGAGATCAATGCCCATCTCACCGATGATCATTGGGGCGAGCGCATCCGGGATGGGATTCAGGTTGCTATACTGGGCCCAACGAATGCGGGAAAATCCAGTCTAATAAACCTGTTAGCCGGAAGAGACGCGGCAATTGTCGCGCCCGATGCGGGTACAACAAGGGATATCGTCGAAGTGCACCTTGATCTTGCCGGCTGGCCACTTACAGTCTCAGATACGGCGGGCTTGCGCGCCGCCGAAGGAGACGTAGAGGCGGAAGGAATCCGGCGCGCCCGCGCCCTGGCTGAGGTGGCCGATCTTAACATCGTGGTTCTCGATGGGGCGCGCTGGCCGGAAGTCACAGAGGATGCAATTCTGCTTGCTGATAAGCGCGCGCTTTTAGTGCTTAATAAATGCGATTTGTTTGATGACAAGACTTGCATTGCGCAGATTGGCGGGAAAGACGCGCTTAATGTTTCCTGCAAAACCGGAGAAGGAGTGGATGATCTGCTCGTCAGAATACGTGAACATCTTGAAGCGCAGTGTTTGCCTTCGGCGGCGCCGCTGCCAACCCGCGCCAGGCATCGCCATGCGTTAGAGAAATGTCTGGAATCCCTATATGGGTATGATATCGATGGGGGTCAGGAATTGGGTGCAGAGCAGCTGCGTTTGGCGACAGATTCTCTGGGCAGAATTACCGGGAGAGTGGGTATCGAACAAGTGCTCGATATCATCTTCAAAGAATTCTGCATCGGCAAGTAGTGATTCCAGCAAGATACGATAATGGAAGGCCTGACGGCACTAGATATAGGAGCAAAAATTGTTGGACAAGGCGCAGAAAGAAACGGCATTTGATGTCATCGTCATCGGCGGTGGCCATGCAGGTTGTGAGGCAGCTGCGGCATCTGCGCGGATAGGGGCAAAAACTCTGCTGATTACTCACAAGCTTGAGACGATAGGTGAGATGTCATGTAATCCCGCTATCGGTGGCCTAGCTAAGGGTACACTTGTGCGCGAAATTGATGCACTTGATGGCCTCATGGGACGCGTTGCTGATGAAGCGGGGATTCAGTTCAGAGTGTTGAATCGCAGCAAAGGACCAGCCGTGCGTGGACCGCGGGCACAGCAGGATCGTGCGCTATATCGCGCCGCTATGCAGCGCGAATTGGCCAATCAGGAAAACCTTACACTGAGAGCCGATGAAATAGAGGATCTTGTCCTCGGTCCAGGTTCACAGGTCGGAGGCGTGATTACCGCAAGAGGTGAAAAAATACTGGCTGCTCGTGTGGTTCTCACAACAGGGACTTTCCTCAACGGAGTAATTCATATCGGAATGAAAAGAAGTTCTGCGGGCCGAGTGGGTGATCCGGCAACAACCGGTCTTTCTGAGACCTTGAACCGTGCAAAATTTAACCTTGGACGCTTGAAAACCGGAACACCGCCACGGTTGGATGGCCGAAGCATTGATTTTGGATGTTTAGAGGCTCAGCCTGGGGACGAGTTTCCACATCCTTTTTCGTTTTTGAATGACTCGATTTCTCAACAACAAATCAACTGCTTTATTACAGGTACGAATGATACTGGACACGAAATAATACGCAAAAATCTAAATAAATCAGCAATGTTCTCGGGCAATATAAGCGGGGTCGGACCGCGTTATTGTCCCTCGATCGAGGATAAAGTAGTAAGGTTTGCAGAGAAATCGTCACATCAGATATTTCTTGAGCCAGAAGGGTTAAACGATCATACGATCTACCCCAATGGCATATCCACCTCATTGCCGGCAGAGATTCAACGCAAATTGTTGAAGACTATTCCTGGTTTGGAACAAGCGAAGATGATACGTCCAGGATATGCCATTGAATATGATTATGTGGACCCAAGGCAATTGTTCCCCAGCTTAGAGACCAAGCTTATTCCGGGTTTATATCTCGCTGGGCAAATCAATGGCACCACTGGATATGAGGAAGCCGGAGCACAGGGTCTGGTGGCGGGCATGAATGCAGCGCTTACTGTTGCAGGCGGGGCGCAATTTTTGCCAAATAGGGGGGATTCATTTGTAGGTGTAATGATAGATGATCTCACCACCCAGGGGGCATGTGAGCCCTACAGAATGTTCAGTTCACGTTCGGAGTATCGAATTCATCTCCGGCCAGACAATGCAGACCAGAGGCTGACCGTGGTTGGAATGGATTTTGGTTGTGTTGGAAAGGTAAGGCGCGAGAGGTTTAAAAGGAAAATAACCGATTTAGATGCCTCAAGGGTTTTGCTGGCTGGATTGAAGGCATCGCCTTCTCAATTGGCTCGTTACGGTATTAAAATTAAGCAAGATGGCGTCATACGAAGTGCCAGCGAGATCCTTGCATTTCCGAATATAGGGAAAGAGATATTGAGGCAGATTTGGCCAGATGTTGGTGGGATTGAACCCAGGATTTTCGAGCAGGTAGCAATAGAGGCTAAGTATCGTCATTACCTTGAGCGCCAAGCGGCAGACATTGAGGCTTTCAAACGCGATGAATATTTGTCGTTACCGACGGATCTGGATTATGGCAAAATCGGCGGACTTTCAGCAGAAGCTCGAAATAAGCTTCGTTTGGCTTCTCCCACAACTTTGGGCGCGGCATCGCGGATCTCCGGCGTGACACCAGCTGCGATCACCGCGCTGTTGCGTTATGTAAAAAAGAGCGATAGCTCTGTTTCTCATGTTTCCTAAAGGCCCTATTTCAGCCCCGGTTTTGGGGATACGCGGGCTCGATATGTTTCACGTGAAACATTTCCGGTATCATTGAAATAACAATGGCGCCATATGGCCTTCGAGAATTTTCCAGAGATTTCGATGTTTCACGTGAAACATCGCAGCGCCTCGAGCATTTTGTTGCATTGCTTGAGAAATGGAACGAGCGCATTAATCTGGTTTCAAAGGACACCCTAAACGAAGTTTGGCGTCGACATATTGCCGATTCTGCCCAGCTTGCAAATGTCATTCCGCCGTATGATGGTCCGCTGGTGGATATTGGTAGCGGGGCTGGCTTGCCGGGAATGATATTGGCTGTCCTGGGTTTCAGGGATGTTCACCTCATCGAATCTAATAGCA
>PBDG01000072.1 GCA_002717225.1 Rhodospirillaceae bacterium
AGCCAATCCAGCGCCATGTGCTCGCCGTAGCGCGGCGACGCCAGCAGTCGGTCGACTGCCTTCTCGTAAGCCTGCGACGAAGTGTCTTTGAGGAAAGCATCCAGTTCTGCAATCGTCGGTGGCAATCCGGTCAGATCAAAAGTCACTCGCCGCAGCAAGGTCGCCTTGTCCGCGGCAGGCGACGGCTTCAGGGCTTCGCGTTCCAGTCGTGCCTGCACAAAGGCATCGATGCCGTTGCGCCCCCACGCGGCATCCTTCACCTTCGGCAACGTCGGCCGTTTGGGCGGCACAAACGCCCAATGCCGGTCATCCTTCGGCCAGACCGCGCCAGCCTTCAGCCACTGCGCCAGCTTCGCCCGATCCGCCGTGCTGAGATTGCGATTCGAATCCGGTGGCGGCATTTGCACATCCGGATCGGTGCTCGTCAGGCGCTTAAGCATTTCCCCCTCGGCAATCACACCTGACTTCAGCGCTGCGGCGCGATCATCCAGTCGCAGCTTCGCCTTGCGCGCTTTGCCATCGGGCCCGTGACAATTGTAACAGGCATCCGAGAGAATCGGCCGAATGTCTCGACCATAATCCAAAGGCGTCGCAGCCAAGCAACTAAACCCGGCCAGCACAAACATGCCAATAAAGCGCCAATGTCTCATCGAACAAGAAAACAAGGAACGGGAGCCTACGCCAAAATCAGCCTCAACTCAAGTTTGCCCCTTTGGGACTTTCACTTCGGCACGATGGCCTTCGCGGCGCGGTCGTCCACGCGGAAAAACCCCAGTGGCTTTGCGGCGGCAGTGGCCTCGGCGATCTGCCAGACGGCACCCGGGCGGGTTTGCTGGCGTTTGGTTTTGCCGGGCTCAATCGTCGCGTAGTGTTTGCGGCCACCTTCGAGGGTCATCCAAAACAACTGCACAGGACGTTGCCGCCGGTTAATGAAGATGACGTCGAATGATCCGCCAGCCGGCTTGGAAGCTGGCGCTTTCGCATTGGTCTTGAGAGGAACCCATTTCAATGGCGGCATTGACGCCAGGGAAGGCACCGCTGCTTGGGCAAACTTTTTTGGTCTCAACGCACGCATGCGCTCAAGAGTCGCCGCGTGGGCATTCTTACCAGCAAGGTTGTTCCATTCGTAGGGGTCGTTCTTGATGTCGTACAATTCCTCCCCGCCGCCGGCGTACCGGATGTAGCGGTATCGCTCGGCACTAAGACTGAAACTGCCAGGCTGAGCCAAATGAGTCAGGGCCACGTGTGGCCATTTGGCTTTTGGATTTTTCAGCAACGGCACAAGGCTGGGCCCGTGATGATTCTTGTGCGGCGGAAGGCCAGCCAGTTGAGCCAAGGTGGGCGCGAGGCTGAGCAGACTGACTGGCTTGGAACAAACTCCAGATGTTCCTTTGGGCACACGCATGATTAACGGCACGCGAGTGCATACGCGCCATGCGGTGAATTTTTGCCAGTGCTGTTTCTCGCCCAGATGCCAGCCGTGATCAGACCACAACACGACGATGGTGTTATCCGCATTTGGCCCCTGCTCCAAGGCATCGAGCACGCGGCCGAGCATGGCGTCAGCAAAATAAATTGAGGCGAGATACCCCTGCACTGCGGGCTTCCATTGCTCGTGCTTGCGAATGTGGGCGAAGTAGCGATTGGGGCCTCGGCGTTTTCCCTCCGGCGGGAGATCCTCCAAATCATCGGCCTTGTAGCCGGGAGGCAGTTGGATTTTCTCCAGCGAAAACGGCTCGAAATATTTCTTGGGCACAAACCATGGCTCGTGCGGCCGGTAAATGCCACAGGCGAGGAAGAACGGCTGGTCATGTTTCTTGGCCAGTTGTTTGCCGACCCAATCGGCCACCAGCACGTCGCCGCCATATTCTTCATCGGTCGCATCCAGTGCCGCCCAGTCAGTCTCCACATACTGCCAAGGCTCGCGCGGGATGCTTACCGGACGTTTTTTTGGATACAACGTGCGCGGAAAAGGATTCTCCGATTCCTTCTTCGGGAAATATTCATCCCACGAGCGGGCGTCGATAAAGTAGTGCAACATCTTGCCCGAGCCACCCGCCCACCAGCCCGCGCGCGAAAAGGTCTTGGGCAGCAACTCCACCTTGGGCAACACCTCGCGCATGCTTTGTTTGTTGCGATACAAACCGGAACGATGCGGCGACATCCCGGTGAAGATGGCCGTGCGCGAGGGATTGCAAGCCGGTGCCGGGCAATGGGCATTCGTAAACAGAACCCCCGAGGCGGCCAGTCGATCGATATTGGGTGTCCGTGCCTGTGGATGACCACCGAGGCAGCCAACCCAGTCGTTCAAATCATCGATGGCAATGAACAAAATGCTTGGTTTGGCGGCCGCCTCTGTTTTGACGGCAGAGACACAGAGGGCACAGAGAATGAGAAGCGCGCGGGTCATCCAAAAACTTTTCGAATCACATTCGCTTTACCGAATCCTGAAATTCATCGGCTGGAGCATCCAGGTTTTCATCGCCTTGGGGGCGGCTGGATTTTGACGGGCGTGGCGAAGGAGAAACTCAAGCGGGCCAGTGTCGATGCCGAGGGCGCGAATCTTGGTGAGTTGGCGTTTCAACTCGCCCTGAAAGATTTCATCCTCATCGCCGCCGAGCAGGCTGGAAAGGTTGAGACCGGCACTGGCCTTGGGGAGGTGCTTGATCTCCACCTCGCCGAGTTTGGCTTCCTTGCGCAGGTGCTCGATGCTGGCAGTGAGGCCGCCTAGGTGATCGACGAGTCCGTGGGCTTTGGCCTGCGCGCCGCTCCACACGCGTCCGCCGGCAAGCGGCTTGAGCTTGGCCACGGGCAGCTTGCGCGCGCCACTTACACGATTGAGAAAAAGTGTATAGGTGGCGTCCACGTGCGCCTGCAGTTTCGCCAACTCCTCATCAGACCACGGCTTGCCAAGCTCGAACTGTCGCGCGGCCTCATCAATGGCAACGGTCTCGAGGTTCACCCCAACACGGCGCAGGAGAGCGTCAAAGCTGAGCGACATGCCGAAGACGCCGATGGAACCGGTGATGGTGTCCGCCTCAGCAAAGATGGGCGCCTTGACGCAAGCGACGAGATAGCCACCGGATGCCGCCACATCGCCCATTGAGAACACCACCGGCTTGGCAGTTACAAGGCGCTCAATGGCCACGCGGATGTTTTCGCTGGCGGTAGCGCTGCCGCCGGGGGAATTGATGCGCAGCACAACGCCCTTCACCTGCGGATCCGCACGCAGTTCGTCGAGCGCCTTCACGGTGGGGCCGTCGATGAGCGAGCCGGCGCTGGGCTTGTGGCCGTCCATGATTTGGCCGTGCAAATGATACACCACCACCGTGGGCTTGGTGTTTTTCTTGTCTGCCGCCCCACCGCCACCGGCGAGCAGCTTGAGAAGATCCGTGAAGCCAAAGGACTTNGGCGGCTTCTTCTTCGGCTCACGCCATTCCACCTTAGCNNGCAGCGCGGCGGCAACGGCCTCGCGCATGTGGCCCGGCTCCACGAGGCGGTCGATGAGCTTGGCGGCCTTGGCCTCGACGGGGCGCATGAGGCGTTGCTGCTGCAGTTCGCGCACGNGGGCGGCGGGTAGCTTGCGNCCGGCGGCAATTTGGGCCACGGCGGCATCGTTCATCGAGCGCAGCATCGCCTCGTAATGCCGGCGCAAATGGGCGGACATCGCCGCGCGCGTGAACGGCTCCACCGCGCCCTTGAAATCGCCCGCNCGCACGGCGNTGACGTTCACNCCGAGCAGGTTGAAGAGGTCCTTGTAAAACGTGTGGCTCATCGTGGCCGACGGGATGTCCACCATACCGTCGCTGCTCATGAAGATTTCCGAGCACGCCGACGCGACGCCGAGGTTGGCAGTGTCCACCGAGCCGACCCACGCAATCGTGCGCTTGCCGGCGGCGTTGAGCTTGGCGAGGCGCGTGGCAAAATCGCGCGTGTTCACCTTGCCGAGCATGAACGGCTGGGAGAGATCCAGCAACACGCAGTCCACCTCGTCATCCTTNGCCAACGCCTCCACGTGNTCGACGAGCTTAAAGTACGATTTCGAGCTGAGCCCGCCGCCCATCACCAGCGAGGTGAGNTCCAGCGAAGTCCCCGGCCGCTCGGAATACGCGCCGCTCAGGGTGAGATGATGCACGACCTTTGCATCGGCCTTGNCTTTCGCCGCCTTGNCATCGGCGCCGACNGACNGCNCGAACAANAGGCCAAACAACAAGCTNCCAACNAGGGCGGCCNACGGGGAGGATGGATTGAGNGTCTTCATAAAATCACTTTTGTTACCGGTGAATNCNCGGCGAGTNTGCCACGGTTNCACNNGCGCGGCCANCAANTGTTGNATGACACAATGGCTCGCTCAGCCNCGCAGGATNACNTCGTCNAGNTTGCCCGTGCTGTCGNAGAAGCGGTCGACGGNGGNGTCGAGGGCNTTGAGNATGGAGACGTGNAGNTTGTTGAGNGGCACTTTGCGTTCNTTGAGNANGTGAAACTGGCCGNGGCGCAGGCCGAGGTTTTTGCCGCCGCANANGAGGAGCNGGTAGTTGCTGTTGTTGTGCGTGGCGCTGTTGCTGCAGCCGTAGTAGATGAGGGTGTTGTCGAGCAGGNTGCCGTTGGCCTCGGGGGTGGCGGCGAGTTTCTCGGCGAACGCAGTCATGAGCTCGCCTTGAAACTGGTCGTACTTGGCCAGGCCGCTGCCTTCGGGTTTGCGGCCGAAGGCTCAAGAAACCGACCGGTCTTCGGGCACACACATTCACTTGCCTTGTGTCATGCGCGGCTGGCCGCTATCTTCACCGGCCATGAATTTAACAGGACAAAACGCATTGGTTGTCGGTGGCGGCACAGGCATGGGCGAGGCGATTGCGCTAGCTTTCGCTGCCGAAGGGATGAACGTGGCCATCGCCGGGCGGCGACAGGACAAGCTGAACGCCGTTGCCGCGCAGTCCGCCAAGCCGATGCGTACCAAGACCGCCGACGTGGGTGATCGCGAAAGTGTGCGCGAATTGTTCGAGTGGTTTGCCGGCGAACACGACCGGCTGCACGTGCTGGTGAACAGCGCCGGCGTGAACATCCCCAAGCGCTCTATGAGCGAGCTGGCGCCGGAAGATTGGGACAAGCTCATGCGCATCAACGCCACAGGCGCCTACAACTGCCTGCACTATGGATTGCCGCTCATGCGCCCGCACAAGGAAGGGCTGGTCATCAACATCTCCTCCATCGCCGGCCTACGCGCCAGCCATCTCGGCGGCGTGGCGTATAACGCGAGCAAGTTTGCCATGAACGCGCTGGGCACCTCAGCAGCCGGTGATGAGCTGCCCAACAATATCCGCATCACCACCATCTGCCCTGGCGAAGTGGACACACCGATTTTGGATGCCCGCCCCGAGCCGCCCGATGCCGCCCATCGAGCGACGATTCTGCAAGCCGAAGACATCGGCCAAATTACCGTCGCCGTCGCCAAACTCCCACCCCGCGCGCACATTCCTGAACTGACCATCAAGCCAACCTCACAGTTGTTTGTGTAGTTGCAGTTTCCTGCTAAAACAAACCAGCGAGGTTGTCCTCACAGGCTCAGTATTGATTCGATTGAAACGACTATTGTTTTTTTCGATTATCTCCCTATGCGTGCCCCATGCTAGATTAAAGGCATGAAAAACACTGCGAAGATTCTGACGGCATCGTTTTGTATTTTAGCCTTCACGGGGTGCCAATCCATGGCAAATCTGAAGAACCCACATCACGCCAATGGTTACGAACAATTTGTCCAAAAACGCCAAAAAAATTTGCGGCAGAATCCTTACCGGTATCAATCTGCCGAGACTGTCGTAGAGGGCGTTTTATCAGTGCCGGCAGCGGTTGTATATGGGATTATGACTGTGTTCGGCGGAGTTAACCCCTAAATTTCCGCTCCCCCATGCTCGCTTCATTTGTTAGTTTCATCCCATCGAAGCGGTCAAAACAGCCTGCCTTGCGGCCATCATTCTGTTGGTGGGCAGCGGTTGTCTGGCCGTTTCCGAGGCGACCGATCCACCATTGGCCGCACACCGGCGGGTTCCATTGCCGCTGCAGGAAGCCCAGTACCGCGCCATTGCCGGCAAACACGCTTCCTCGTTTCGCCAATCGCAAATCGCCCATCTGCGAAAGCCTAAACCACCACCACCGCCCCGTGTTGTTTTTCGCACCCGTAGCCATTGGTCCAAACATTATCCCTATTATCCATCGCACCCATTTTACCGGGGACGCCGCGGATGGTGGCCCCATTATTTTTCCCGTGGCACATTGACCCCGTGAAAATTGGGTGGATTTTCCGTAATGATTCTGTTAGTTTTTAACTACGGCAACGCGCTAGTTTAAGCCGTGTACGCTCGCAAGCAATTTGACTTGAGTTACCGTGACCTTGGAGCCGCTTTGGCCTTTGGTTTGCGACCGTGGAAACGCGAACAACTCGAAACCGACCTTCAAACGCTTTGGTCCGACCGAGGTGACGCCCTAACTGCGCTCTCTGTTCGCACCGCCTTTGATGCCTGGCTCGCCACCCTTGCCCTGCCCCGTGGCAGTGAGATTATCGCCAGCGGTATCAACATCCCCGACATGGCCCGTATTCTCGAACATCACGATCTGAAGATCGTGCCCGTGGATGTAGACCTACGCACCATGGAAATCTCTGGTGACGACATCGCCGCAGCTATAACGCCACACACTCGCCTGGTATTAGTTGCCCACCTGTTCGGCACACGCATGGACATGGACCCCGTCTTTGAGGCCACCGCCAATCACCCGAATATTCTCGTAGCAGAAGATTGCGCACAGGCATTTGCCGGGCTCGACGAGTACCGCGGTGATAATCGCAGCGACATAAGCCTATTCAGTTTCGGTTCTATCAAAACCGCTACCGCACTAGGCGGGGCCCTGTGCCGCATTTATTGTGCAAACCAACGCGCGGCGGTCGCCAAACGACTAGCTGATTATCCTATCAAATCCGGCATCAGCTTCACGAAGAAAGCCGTCAAATACATAGCGCTCAAAACTCTTGGTCTGCGTTGGGTGTACGGCGCATTTGTGAAGGCTTGTGGTATATTCGGAATAGACTTTGATCAACTTACCGTGGCAGCTGTACGAGGCTTCAAAGGGAACGACCTCATCCCGCTCCTACGCAATCAACCACCGGCCGCGCAGCTCGCCCTACTCCGACGCCGCCTGAACCGTTACCGCCGAGCTAACCTAGATGGCCGTTGCCAAGCCGGCAACCATCTCAATCAACACCTCCCTACCGCCTTGCGCTCCGCCGGCTATGCCAATCCCCATCATACCTGGTGGCTCTTCCCTGTTTCTGTGGAAGATACCGGCACACTTGTAACAAGACTGCGGTTTGCCGGCTTTGATGCCACTGCATCCTCCACCCAGCTTTGCGCCCTGCAAGGTGAGAACGGCCCCTGCCCAGAGAGCGCGCAGTTCATGGACGGAACAGTTTATCTGCCCCTCTACGCGAGCATTGGCACAGCCAATCTTGAACGCATGGCCGAAGTTATTCGCCATCACGACGAGGCCTTAGTAACTGAGCCCGTTGAAGAGGACCCAGAACTAGCCGCCGTGCCGCTGGCCAAATAGATAGCGTACTTCATCCTCCGGTTGACGGGCATAATTCACACCTTCGATTAGGCGAAAAAGGCTGACTTGGCTGATTAAATCCGGTTCACTCCCAACCCGCAAATCATGCGAGCCCTAACCGAAATGGATAATGAAACCGAGGCCCGACGCCTCGGTGATTATCTTTATGCGCAGGGAATCCCCAATGATGTCGACGAAGACGAAGGCGAATGGACCATTTGGATACACGATGACGAACAACTTGCCGCTGCTGAGGCCGAGCTAAAACCCTTTTGCACTAACCCCTCCGACAGCAAGTATACCAAGACCAGCGGCACTGCCGACCGGCTCCGCAAAGAACAAGCCGAGGAAGACAAAGTCGCCGCCAAACGTCAGGTGGATGTAAGAACGCAGGTATTCGGCCAATCCACTGGGGCCAAGCCAATGCTTACGCTGTTCATGATCGGACTCTGCGTGATTATTCATTTGCTGAAAATTTCGGGCCGCGATTTGTCTCCACTGTACTATTCTAACATTTCATTGACCAATGCCGCCAAGCAATCAATGAGCGACGCAGAACAAATGCAGTACCGTATGAAACGGGTGTTGCCGCCGGAAGTAACCGGCCAACGCATCGGCTTGGCGGGCAACGAAAAACCCCAACGAGTAGGCGTGGGCGAAGCATGGCGGCTCATCACCCCCATCTTTATGCACGGTGGTTTTCTGCACATAATCTTCAACATGTATTGGCTCTATTTTCTCGGCGGAGTTATGGAAGGCAAACTCGGTTTTGGGCGATTCCTCGGCTTTGTGATTTTGGCCGCATTATTGTCTAATATAGGCCAGTACATTGCTGAAGGCCCGTACTTCCTTGGGATGTCAGGCGTGAATTACGGCCTCTTTGGCTATCTGTGGATTCGCGGCAAACTCGACCCCACATTCGGTTTTCAACTCGATCCCAGCACCATCGCCATTATGCTGATTTGGTTTGGCGTGTGTTTGATTGGCCTCATGCCAAACGTCGCCAATACCGCCCATGCCATCGGACTGATCTCGGGCGCGGGCATGGGCTGGATAGCTGCCCAGCGAGCGCGATGATCACTGGGTCTTCCCGAACAAGTAACGCCTCGTGCTCACCGTCACGTTAGGCGGGCGTTTCGATTTCTCGAACCAATCATAGCCCTGCTTTATATTTTGCCATTCTTCAATCCACTTGGATTGGGCGTGGCGTTTCATGTTGGCTTCGGTCATGCGAAAGGGGAAGCAGTGTACTCTGAAGAAGCGCTGGCCATTGATCTGGGCTGCATCGCACAGCGAATATATTTCTTCAATGCGCGCATTGGTCATCGCATAGCAGCCAATGCTGACGCAGTTGCCATGCACCATCAGCGCGCTGCCGGTGCGTTTGTGGGCACGGTCGTAGGTGTTGGGGTAGCCGAGATTAAAGGAAAGATGAAACCGGCTGCGCGGGTTCATTCGTGATCGTGGCACGAAATAAAATCCCTCCGGCGCTTGCTGATCGCCCTCCTTGAGCTTTGGGCCGAGCTTGCCGGAGTATTTGCAGATGGGCCAAGTCTTGAAGTGTTTGAAAACTTTCCCGTCATCAACCCATAGCTCGAGTTCCTTTTCCTCCTTGAAGATTCGAATGAACACCGGCGCGCCCCAGCGCAGGCCTTTCGCCCGCAANGCAGNCTCCAGTGAAGGGCGAACGCGTTTTGCCGCCGCCTCGGAACGATCCGCCCGCGGCGGTTGTTTCCACATGGCAAAGGCNAAAGCCCCGAAGAATAATACACCTCCGGTTAGTATAAATCGTAATCGACTGGATCCCCTGAACACGCGTCAACGGTAGTGAACCTCAACGACTCAATCCATCGTAGGTTATAGACAGGCAGAGAAGGAAACCGCTGGAATTATCGGTTTGAGGAGACGGTCTCGTCCGTCAGTTTTTCGCCTGTGCCATACAAGTGCCGCCTCAAAAACAATCGCACCTGATTTTCGCCCACGTTGCGCGGCGCGTTATGGCCACCGTCCTTGACGGTGATGAGCGTGGATTCCACGTCGGCCTTCTTGAGTGCTCCATGGTAAATCTGCGATTGATGAAAGGGAACCAACGGATCCTTGGTTCCATGCACATGCAGATGTGGCGCATCATCCGCCGAAACATGCGTCAACGGCGAAGCCTGTCTTGTTTTCTCCTTTGCCTTCTGGATCGGCGCGCCAACCAGCAGGCTTTCGGGTGAATTGGGAGCATTGTGTTTCATCTTACCCGGATGATCATCCATTTGCAGCAGTGCGCTGGGGCCGTAATAGTTCACAACGGCTGTCACGCGACTGGATTGGCCGAGATGCTTGCCNAGCTTGCCTTCCAACTCCATTACACCACCAGTCGATCCGAGCATGGAAACCAAATGCCCCCCNGCAGAGGTTCCCCACACGGCAATTTTGTCTGGATCCATTCCATGTTTTTTCGCATTGCCGCGCAGCCAGCGAATGGCCGCCTTGCAGTCATGAATCTGCGCCGGCCAAATCGCCTCGCCAGTAAGGCGGTAGCCAATACTCACCCCCACATAGCGTCCAGTTTGAACCAGACCCGCAACCCGGTTAATGCCGCTACTCTTGTTGCCATTTCGCCAGCCACCACCATGAATGAAAGCAATGATTGGCAGTGGCTCCTTGCCCACACGATTGTTCGGCAAAACCAGATCAAGCATTTGCCTCGGGTTGTCCGTGCCGGCATAGGAAATATCGCGTAAAACCTTCACTCCCTGAGGCTGTCGGGGTTGAGCCTTGCGTGGGCGCTTCAAGAAACGCACATGCTCTTCGAGCGAAATGGCGCCATCCTTGTTGGTGTCCACCCGGGAAAAATTTCGACGTGCATTTTGGGGCAACTCAGCGGGCAGAAGTTTCCCGTCCTTGTTTTTGTCCCATTGCCTGAACAATGCCTCCGGCGACCGTTGTTGCGCACCGACCCAAGGCGCCAGTGCCAGACATAAAGCGAAAAAAACAACCTTCTTCATTTCGATTCCTTCCCGATTGTCGGCTCACCCTTTAACCATCCAAGCGAATTCAGAAAGTCGTCCATCTTACCAACGGTATCGGAATAAGCATTTCCCTTGCGGCCATGATTAAAGAAACCGTGGGCCGCTCCCTCGTAGAGATGCAACACACTGCGACTGCCAACAGCCACCAGTCGCTTTTCGTACTCCTTGGCGGTGCTCACCGGAATAAGTTTATCCTTGGTGCCGAGAAAAACAACGGTCGGGGGAGATCCCTTGGCAATATTATGCATCGGGGAAATCTCCTTCCAACGCGGCTTCACGCGATTATGCCCAAACCCCTTGGCGCTGTTATCATAAACCGGATTGAAGAGCACCAGTGCATCGGGCTTGCTGCTTATCTTCAAATTCTCACCCTTCTCTTCCAATCCAAGACAATTGCCCGTGGCCGCGGCTACATGCCCACCCGCCGAGCCACCGCCGGCAGCAATGCGCCGGGAATCCACTCCAAGCTTGCCCGCATTTTCCCGCACCCAGCGAATAGCTGACTTGCCGTCTTTCACACACTCAAAAGGAGTCGTCTTGTTGCGGCTTTTCACGCGGTATTCCGCCGTGATAGCCACCATGCCTCGGGAAGCAAGATAGCGGCAATGCGGGTCAAACTGTTTTGGCGTCCCGCCATTCCAACCTCCCCCAAAGAAAAACACAATCGCCGGTCGCTGATCCGAATCCCTGTGCCCATTGGGATTAAACACGTGCAGAAAAAGCTTCGTCTCGCCCACCTGTTTGTACTGGACAGCCTTCGCGCCTTCCAGTTTCACCAATTGACCGAAACAGGCCAAAGGCAACACGAATGAAAGATACAAAAATAAGTTTTTCATCGGTCAAAAAATGGAAATAGCTCCTTCAATTCAGCCGCTGAAGGGCGACGGCCATATTCGCAGATTTCAAAAGCCTCGGCAGTCTTCACGGCTTTGCCCTTCTCTTGGCCGTAGAACTTCACGAGCGTGTCGCGGAAGCAGTCGGCAATGCGCCCGTTGCGGCCGAACCACCTGGCTTTTAAGATTTCCTTGCGGGCGACTTTGTCGTGCGCTTTACGAATGATGAGGGTTTGCGCCGAGCCGTTGGCGCCGCCTTCATAAACCTGCGACTCGAGGGCGTCCAACGCGTGAACTTTCTTCTCAAACACATCGTCAATGGAAACGGCGACATCCGCCTGAAAAGGATACGGGCGCGTGAAGCGGTCCGGGAAATACATGAAGACCGGATTGCGCTTCACCGGCGGCGTGTCGGGCACGTAAAAAGGCACGCCAACCATGAAAGCGGCGTCGCGGATGAGCAGCCCGGCGTTTCGGTGGTCCGGATGATAATCGTGCGGGCGATGGGTGAAGACGAGGTCCGCCTGCCATTCGCGGATGAGCCGCGCGATGATTTTCCGGTTGGCCAGCGTGGGCATGATTTCGCCATCGTGAATGTCCAAGACCAGCGACTCCACCCCCATGCGCCGACAGGCTTCCTTGCTCTCCGCCGTGCGCCGCTTGGCCAAAGGGCCACCAGCCATCTTCCAGTGACCGATATCGCCGTTGGTCACGGAAACCAGCTTCACCTTGTGTCCCAGCTGCGCCCACTTGATGGCACAGCCACCCAACTGAAACTCCGCGTCATCCGGATGCGCCCCAAAGGCAATGATGCGCAATACGCGCTTGGGCTGATCCGCAGCCTCTGCGGGCAATACCAACAGCAGGCACAACAGGGTAAAAAAAATGCGTTTCATGGTCAGCCCAGAGTCCTTCAATCCCCCGCCCGTGGCAAGGCGGATTGGGGTTGACCGCCACGAGGCCGAAGATATTCTTCGCGAGCACCAATGAAAAATAATATCACTTCCGCTTTGGTTTTAGGCGCGGGCCTTATGGTTGGCGCGGGTTGTCAGTCTAACAAGGAAACCCTGCTGATGGGCGACTTTTTCACCGGTAATCTTGTCAGCTATAAGGATGGCAAAATGGCCGTAATCGCCAACGGCTTCCGTGGAGCTGACGCGATCGAGCAGGATGGCGACATGATTTACGTGTCCAGCTGGCCGCTCGGCAAGGTGTGGTCGTACAATCTGGAAACAAAGGAGCAAAAAGTTCTCAAGGATGATTTTACGACAGCGGCGGACTTTTATCTCGACCGCGAAAACCAGCAGCTCGTCGTGCCGGACATGCTGGAGAGCAAAATACATTTCCTCAAGCTGAACACCGATGGCACCGCAGCAGCAACTAAGACCCTCGACGCACCCACCAAACCCGAGAGCATTTGCCGCGGATTCGGCGGCAAATTGTATGTCACCATGATCAACGGCGACGAAGCTGGCGACGGCGGCATTAATGTCATCGACGGCGACGAAGTGAAGGAATTCTGCCGTGGCATGAACTCGCCCAAGGGCATTGCCTTTGTGGGCGGATATCTGGTGACAGCCGACGAGACCACCATGTGGAAAGTCGATTCCAATGGGAAGGCCACAAAGCTTGCTGAAGCGGCGGACTTCCCATCGAAAATTGAGTTTCTTAACGACGTCGCCGCCAGCAAGGACGGCGCCAGCGTGTACGTTACTGATATGAGTGCACCAGGCTGGATGTTTGATCCTGACGGCGAACGCAAGCTCTGGCCCATTGGGAGTGACAAGGCTGTGTCGCCCAAAACCGGCTGCGTTTACAAGGTAGGCCTCGACGGCAAGGTGACTCTCGCCGTGCCCTCCGGCGATGACCGAATGCTCGGCCCCAACGGAGTCTCCGTGGCCCCCTAAAGCCCCGATCTGTTTCGCCAAAACTAAAAAACCACCATGCAACTGCACATCACCCGAGAGGGCCAACAATTTGGGCCCTACGACTTGGCACAGGTCAATGAGATGCTGGCGCAGGGCAGTCTGTTGCCTACGGACTATGCGTGGTATGAAGGCGCGGCAGACTGGACACCTCTGGACCAAGTCCCCGGCATCACCATACCCGGTGCAGAACCCGCACCAGTGGAAGCCATCCCTGTAGCTGCGGCAGCCAACCAATCCACTCCCGCCGATGCCCAACCCGCAGCCGGCACAGCCACCGCCACGGCAGGCGCGGCCAAGAAAAAGAAAATATTCATGATCGCTGGCATCTCCGTGGCCAGTATGGGCGCAATAGTGGGAGCGTTATTTGCGTTCGGCATCATCGGCGGTGGGGAAGAAAATGGCGACACAAACGGACCAAAGAACAATGACGGTGGTGGCAAACCCAGTGCAAACGGCAGTACCCAGCTACCCCCGCCAGCGAATAGAACGGTGACCTACACCGGCGACATCAAACCCATCCTCGAAGGAAACTGTTACAAGTGTCACAACGCAACCCAGAAGGTTAAGGGTGGCTTGGACATGGCAAAAGAAACTCTAGATGGAGATGGAAGCATGTGGGAAGGCGATAGCGGCAAGGTGATTGACCCAAAAGATTCAGCCAAAAGCCTCTTTGTCCAGCGGCTGACCAACAAAAACGATCCCATGCCCCCCGATGAGACCAAAATGCTCAGTGCCGAACAGGTTGGCCTGATCCGCAAGTGGATTGACCAAGGGGCAAAATTCGATTGAGTCAGTCCCGGATTTCCGCGCCAAGTTCCCTGTGTAGAGCCACCACGAGTTTCTCGTGTGCCCCGTTCACTTCCTGATCTGTCAGGGTTCGTTCGCCGTGACGATAGGTGAAGGCGTATGCCATGCTCTTTTTCCCCGCCGGGATGTTTTTGCCACGAAAGACGTCGAAGAGATTCGTGCGCGCGAGATATTCCGGATTGGCCTGTCGCACCACCTCGAACACCCGCTCGTGGGTGACACCTTCAGGCACAAGCATGGCCACATCGCGCTCAATGGCGGGAAATTGAGGCAAGACTTTGAATGCGTGCCCGGTGGATCGGCACTGAAGCAGCAAATCCAGATTGAGCTCCGCCATCAGCACCGTACCGCGCAGCTCATAATCGCGTGCCAAGGTCGGCAACAGCTGTCCCAGTTCGCCAATCTCTTTTTTGCCCAGCACCAACGCAGCCGACTCGACAAACAGGCCGGTCTCCTTCCCTCTACGCGCGCGGGATACACCATGCACTCCCAGTTCCGATAGCACCACTTCCAGTACTCCCAAGAGATCAGGCATGCCCACGGTTTCCTCCCGGCCCGCGCCTTCCCAATGCGTTGGGTCACGGCGACCGGTCATAGTAATGGCCAGTCGGCGTCCTTCGCAGACGCTTTTCTCCTTCGCGCGAAACACCCTCCCAATCTCAAACAACCCAACATCGTGGCTACCATGCGTGGCATTTTGTTTCAGCGAATCCAGCAGACCCGGCAACAAGCTGGGCCGCAGCACGTTCATATCGCTGGACAACGGTCGTTCCAAGGAAACCATATCCGACTCGGCGCGCTCGGCTTCATCTGCGCGAATCAACGTCTGCCCTTGTGCCTCGCTTAAACCTTGGGCTGCCAGCCACTGGCGCAAACAGGATAAGACATCATGGATGGCATCAAACTCATTTTCTCCTCTCGCGCCACGCGGCGGAGTGGCCGGGATGCGGTCCACACCATGCAGCCGGCAAACCTCCTCAATTAGGTCCGTCTCGCGCTTGAGATCCACACGCCACGTGGGTACGCGCACGGTCACAGACTCGTTGGACTCCGCTACCACCTCCATGCCCAAGCCACACAAGTGGGCAATGGATTCCGCAGGATTCAGCTCGACACCCAGCAGCGTATTGGCCCTCTCATGGCGCAGTGTGATCTCGATGGGCTCAGCCGGCTCCGGCCAGGCATCCACCACTCCGGCTGCCAGCTCACCTCCTGCCACATCAACGATCAATCGAGCTGCGCGTCGACTGGCCCAGTCCGTCACGCCCACGTCCGCCCCGCGTTCAAAGCGGTAGCTCGCATCCGTCGACAAACCCAGTGCCTTCGAAGTTGCCCGGATGTTTTGCGGCTGGAAACATGCGCACTCCAGCAGCACGTCCTCTGTTCCTTCGCCGATCTCCGTGTTCAACCCGCCCATCACCCCCGCCAAAGCTATGCCCTTGGTCTCATCGGCAATCAACAGCCGCTCCGATCCTAATTCATGCTCCTGCTCGTCCAGCGTCGTAAAGACTTCTCCTTCGGTCGCCTGGCGGATGACCACCGTGGGCCGGCCTCCGGCCTTGGCCAGCAAATGAAGATCAAACGCATGAAGCGGCTGGCCGCTTTCCAGCATTACATAGTTGGTCACGTCCACCACGTTGTTGATGCTGCGCACACCCACCTTGTCCAGTGCCTCGCGCAGCCAATCCGGACTTGGCCCCACGCGCACTCCGCGGATAACGCGAGCATTGTACCGTGGGCACAGCGAAGCGTCCTCAATGCGCACCTCCACCAGATTCTCCGCCCGCTCCGTGCCCTCCTGAAAATTGGTGTCCGGCAGCTTCAAAGGATTGCCGGTCAACGCCGCTATTTCGCGTGCCAACCCGATCACGCCATTGAGATCCGGGCGATTTGGTGTAATTTCCAAATCGTATACCCTGTCCTCCTGCGATCGACCCAAGTGTTCCGCGAACGGCTGCCCCACCACTGCATCCCCCGGCAAAATCAGAATTCCCTCAGCATCGTCCGAGAGCATCAATTCCTTGCCGGAGCACATCATGCCTTCGGAGCGTTCCCCGCGAATCTTGCCAACCTTGATTGTAAACGGCTTTTCCCCTTCCGGCACTGGCATCTCTGTACCCGGCAGAGCAAGTGCCACCTTGTCGCCTGCCTGAAAATTTGTGGCGCCACAGACAATGCTCCGCTCGCCCTCACCGTCATTAACCGTGCAAAGGGTCAGTCGATCGGCATTGGGATGCTGCTCGCGCGTGAGCACCTGCCCGACCACAATTCCCTCCAGCCCGCCACCCGCGCGCTCCACGCCCTCCACCTCCACCCCCAGCATCGTTAATCGCTCCGCCAGCTCCTCCGGCGTCCAATCGAAGTCCACATATTCCCGCAGCCAGTTGTAAGTGACCTTCATTAGAATTGCTTCAGGAAGCGCATATCGTTTTCGTAAAACAGCCGGATGTCATGAATGCCGTACCGCAGCATGGCGATGCGTTCGATGCCGAAACCGAAGGCCCAGCCGCTCCATTCCTCAGGGTCATACCCCACCTCTTCGAAAACCGCCGGGTGCACCATCCCGCAACCAGCGATCTCCAGCCAGTCTTTGCCCATCTTGCGCGTCAGCGCGTTGGCAAAATCGATCTCGAAGCTGGGTTCCGTGTAGGAGAAATAGTGTGGCCTAAAACGGATTTGCGTCTTTGGGCCCATCAGCTCACGAAAGACAAACTCCACCGTGCCTTTCAGGTCACCCACCGTCACTCCCCGATCTACATATAGGCCCTCCACTTGGTGAAAGGTTGGATTGTGCGTCGCATCCGCCGTATCGCGTCGGTACACCCGCCCGGGCACGATGATGCGCACTGGCGGCTGCTGCTCCTGCATCACGCGAATCTGCACGCTGGAAGTATGTGTGCGCAACAACGGCCGCTCTGGCGTGTCCACATAAAACGTGTCCTGCGCATCGCGCGCGGGATGGTCGACCGGCGTGTTCAGGGCATCGAAGCAATGATACTCATCCTCCACCTCCGGCCCGTCCGCCACAGCGAAACCCAGCTTTCGAAAACTTCGCACAATGTCCTCTGTCACCTGTGTCAACGGATGCAGCCGTCCCGACCGGCGGCAGCGCCCCGGTGCTGTGAAATCCACGAGCTGATCCGGCCCTGCACCACCCAGCTCTACCTTGTCGCGCGCCACCTTCAGCGCCTTTTCCAATTCGCCCTTGGCCACGTTAATGGCCTTGCCCACTGCCGGCCGTTCCTCCTTGGGCAGCGTGCCCAGCTGTTTCAGCAACCCTGTGAATTTCCCCTGCGGCCCTAGGTATGCCCCCTTGGCGCTGTCCAGCGACGACTGGTCAGACACTGCCATCAGCGCGGCCAGCGCCTCAGCCTTTAATGGTTCTATTTCATCCAGCAATGACATCGTCTTGGCGGAGCAATGTAGGGAAACTAACAGCCTCCTCAAACAAAAAAGGCGGCCCGCAAAGGCCGCCCAGAAAACTGCTCTTGTTCACGCCTTGGCCTTGTCCGCCAAGGCCGCTTGGGCCACCTTCACAAGCTCGGAAAAAGCCACCTCATCCTGAGCGGCAAGATCGGCCAGCATCTTGCGGTTCACGTCCACGTTAGCCGCCTTTAGGCCCTCAATAAATCGACTGTAAGTCAACCCTTCAGCGCGCGCCCCAGCGTTGATGCGCACCTGCCACAGCCGACGAAAATCGCGCTTCTTCACCCTTCGGTCGCGATAAGCGTATTGCCTGCCGTGATCGAGAGCGTCCTTGGCGTAGCGGTAAAGCTTACTGCGGCGCAACCAGAAACCTTTGGCGGCCTTGATCCAGCGCCGGCGGCGGCGGCGCGATGCGGGGGCGTTGGTAACTCGCATAATTTGTCTTCTCTGTCTCCTCTACGCGGAGGGCAGGCTCTCCTTGATCCGATGCAAGTCCGCAGCATCCACCAGCGCGGGTGAACGAAGATGGCGGCGGCGCTTCGAGTTTTTGCTCGCCATCAAGTGCCGACGACCCTGCTTGTGCCGTTTCACCTTGCCCGAGCCGGTCACCTTGAACCGCTTGGAAACCGACTTACGCGTTTTACTGCCTGGAGCGTGAGCCATGGATTGCCTCTCTCAAAAAAGGGGGCGCACTATAGGGAGGCCGCAAAAACGTGGCAAGCGCTTTTTTCCAAAAATATAGCGGGTTTCGCCTAGCTCTCGATGACGTTGATCTCGACGGGCTCCACCTTCACGCCGCGGCGTTCTAGCCAAGCGGTGGCTTTCTTGAGGTGATCGCGGTCTCCTTCGAGCTCGAGGCAGACGATGCCAATTTCGTCGCGGACTTCGGCTTGTCGAATGTTGGTGACAAGATCGAACTTGGTGGCCAGTTCCCACATCACCGGCGTGGTAATGAGGCGCGGGGGGTACATAAGCCACAGGCGGCGCTTTTCGCGTGCGGGTTTTTTGGCGGCCTTCTTTTTCTTTGCCGCTTTGCGCTTGGCGGGCATTGCTTAACCGCCCGCGATGGCAGGGATGATGGAAAGCTCGTCGCCGTCCTTGAGCGCGGTGGCTTGGTTATCCAGGAAGCGGATGTCCTCCTCGTTGACGTAGACATTGACGAAGCGGCGGACTTCGCCGTCGTCGTCCAGCAGGCGTTCCTTGATGCCGGGGTAGCGGGTCTCGAGGTCAGCAATGGCTGCGCCGACGTTGTCT
>PBDG01000009.1 GCA_002717225.1 Rhodospirillaceae bacterium
TTATGTAACGCTGGCGGCCTGCAGTTGGTCGCTATCTTGTCCTGCATCTTGACCCTCGCCGCCTGCGGCGATCTACCGCGGCCGTTTCAACCATCGGACAAATCTCCGCCCGATATCGCTGAAGAAGAGATTGGCAAGCGCGCTGGTATCTTTGTTCAGCCTATCGTTGACTTGAAGGTAGAAGAGTCTGAACGACTGACTGAAGCGCTAGTGACGGCGCTCCAGTCAGAGGATGTTGCCGCCAATCGTTTGGCGCGGAATCGGGCTAGCCTTAGAATTTCCGCTCATCCCATCAAGGGTGGTAGGCTTCGTTGGTTGCTGGTCGCAGCCAACGGCAAAATCCTTTTTAGCTTCGAAGAGGCTAGAAGCCAGGCTGGCGCACGGCGGGCAGCANAGTTCTTTGCCAATTTTCTCAATTCGCAACCATCAGCNGCTACATATGGCCTTGCGCTCTTCGTGCCGGCGNTCGATGGTGCTCCAGGCGATGGGCAAANCGCCCTTTCCAAGGCTATGCGTCAATCGCTTGCGGCGAAAGGATTTGCCATAGTCGACGCTATTGATGATGTTTCCTATCTAGTGCTTGGCAGCGTACANGTGACTTTAGCGCAGTTGGGCGGACAAGAAACTGTGAAAGTGGATTGGACGGTCCTCGCACCAGATGGAGCACGCCTCGGCACTGTGAGCCAGAGTAATAATGTNCCCACCGGCACACTCTATGGTCGCTGGGGCGCAGTGGCGCGGATCGTGGCAGAAAACGGTGCCCAAGGGGTGGTTACTATCCTGACCCGTCTTGGCGTGCTAGAANAACCTCCTTGAGTATACAATTTATCGCGGTGAAGGACGTTTACAGTCCTAAACCAGCTTGATACATTCCGCCACGCCGATTAGGCGCCTCCATGGTTAAGTTGCAAGAATGGTCGGTCACCCTGATATAGGCCGTCAACAGGCCGTGTTTGGAGAACGGAATCAATGAAGCTCGTTGCCGGAAACAGCAATCGGCCCCTCGCCGAAGCCATAGCCGCTTCGCTTAACATACCGCTGACTAAAGCCACGGTCCGACGCTTCTCAGACAATGAGATCTTTGTCGAGATTCACGAGAACGTGCGCGGCGAAGATGTTTTTGTTATCCAATCTACTTCGTCGCCGGCGAACGACAATATGATGGAGCTCTTGGTCTGCCTGGATGCACTCAAACGTGCCTCAGCCAAGCGAATCACGGCGGTGCTGCCCTATTTTGGCTATGCCCGACAGGATCGCAAATCCTCACCCCGCACCCCAATTTCTGCAAAGCTGGTAGCAAATCTGATTGTCGCTGCCGGTGCCCATCGGGTGCTAACCCTTGATCTCCACGCNGGCCAAATTCAAGGCTTTTTTGATATCCCGGTTGATAATCTATATGCCGCCGGCGAGATGATTGGCGATATCCAGAAAAGCTTCACGAATGGTAATCTGATGATCGTCTCGCCCGATGTTGGCGGCGTGGTGCGTGCCCGAGCGGTGGCCAAGCGCCTTGAGGCGGATCTCGCTATCGTCGATAAACGGCGCGAAAAAGCTGGCGTGTCCGAAGTCATGAACATCATCGGCGACGTTTCGGGTCGAAATTGCATCATGGTCGACGATATCGTCGATTCGGCCGGCACCCTTTGCAATNCTGCCTCCGCCCTCAAGCAAGCCGGTGCGAGCGAGGTCCATGCCTATGTGACCCANGCAGTGCTCTCCGGCGGGGCTGTAGCGCGCGTCTCCGCCTCTGACCTGAGCACCCTCGTGGTGACAGATAGTATCGCCCAGACCGAGGCCATGCGCATCTCAGACAGCGTCAAAATNTTGTCGATCGCGAAATTAATGGCGGAAGCCATCCGGCGCATCAGCGCCGAAAGTTCCGTTTCCAGCCTGTTCAATTGAGCGCGTGACCTGCTACAAACCTGCGGCGAACCGCAAAGGAAGAGATCATGAGCGAAAAATACGCAATTAATGCCGAAGTACGCGAGATCAGCGGCAAGGGCCCCGCACGCCGCCTGCGTAACGAAGGCCGCATACCGGCCATTATCTATGGTGGCAATGGCGGACCGNTCTCCGTCTCCCTCAACCTTTCCGAATTCCGGCAGGAATATCGTCGCCCGGGCTTCTTCACTCGCCTATACGATCTCAAAATGNAAAGCGATACCTTGCGGGTTCTGCCGCGTGACGTGCAACTCCATCCGGTCACCGAATCGCCCCTTCATGCCGACTTTCTGCGTTATGTGAAGGGCGCCAAAATCACCGTGTTCGTTGCCGTACGCTTTGAAGGCCATGAAGAATGCGAGGGCCTGAAGCGCGGTGGAGTAGTCAATGTGGTACGACATGAAGTCGAGTTGCTCTGCCCGGTAGAATCAATCCCAGACGCTCTCGTGATCAATCTGGCAGGTCTTAATATCGGCGATAGCGTGCATATTAGCCAAATCGATTTGCCTGAAGGCGTCACTCCGACCATTACTGACCGCGATTTTACCGTCGCCACCGTCGCTGCGCCGACCATTCATGTTGAGGAAACGGAGGCCGAAGGCGAAGAAGGCCTTGAAGGCGAAGAAGGCGAGGAAGGCCTTGAAGGCGGCGACGCTGAAGCTGAAGGCGGTGAGGAGGGCCAGGAAGAAGCGGAAGGCTCGGATTCCTAATTATCTACGGCCTGCTGACTGGCCTACGAGAACGATCATGNATNTTTTCGCCGGACTCGGGAACCCAGGCNCNCGCTATGCCAAAAACCGACACAATATCGGCTACATGACTGCCGAGCGAATTGCCGAGCAACACACCTTCGAATCCTTCCGTAACCGCTCCAAATTGTCAGCAGCTGTTGCCGAGGGCCGTATTGGCGANGCNCACGTGGCACTTCTCAAACCCACCACCTTCATGAACGATTCCGGGCATGCGATCGGCTCGGTGCTGCGCTATTACAAGATCGAGCCATCTGACCTTTTCGTCTTTTATGACGAGCTCGACTTGGCACCGGGAAAATTTCGCGTGCGCTTCGGCGGTGGCACTGCTGGCCATAAAGGTATGAAAAGCGCACGCAACCATATCGGTGCAAATTTCTGGCGTATCCGTATGGGCATTGGCCACCCTGGGAACAGGGATCTCGTGTCAGATTATGTGCTGAGCGATTTTACCAAAGCTGAGATGATATGGGTCGAGAAGCTGGTTGATGCAGCGGCCGAAGCCCTGCCACTCCTCCTCGCCAAAGACAAGGCTGACTATATGAGTCGCGTTGCCTTCCTTGCGCCGGCGCCGAAACCTTTGAAACCGCATCCAGCTGCTGNCGACACTGCAGCGGNAAAACCCGAATTNCCCTAAGATGGGATTTAAATGTGGCATCGTTGGTCTACCCAACGTCGGCAAATCAACGTTATTCAACGCCTTGAGNGATGCGGCCAAAGCAGAGACCGGAAATTTCCCGTTCTGCACAATCGAGCCCAACACCGGTCGCGTGCCGGTGCCAGACAGCGAGCTTGAAACTCTTGCCCGGGTGGCTAGATCCGCCACGGTTGTGCCCACGGCGCTGGAGGNGATGGATATTGCTGGACTAGTGCGCGGCGCGAGCAAGGGCGAAGGACTCGGCAATCAATTTCTCCAGCATATCCGCGAAGTTGATGCCATCCTGCATCTCGTACGCTGTTTCGAGGACGATCAGATCAGCCATGTCGAAGGCCCCACCAATCCAGTTCGCGATATCGATCTGGTCGAAACNGAGTTACTGCTCGCCGATCTCGAAAGCGTNGAACGCCAGTCGGAAGGCGTGATCAAGCGCGCGCGCAGCGGTGACAAAGATGCCAAGGAGCTTCATCCGCTTATCGAGCGGGTACTTGCATGCCTGCGCGATGGTAAGCCGGTGCGTTGCCTGAATATAACACCGGTGGATCAGCCTAAGCTCAAAATGTTGCATCTGCTCAGCGATAAACCAGTGCTCTACATCTGCAATGTCGACGAGAGGAGTGCCGCTACCGGTAATGTGATGAGCGATGCAGTGGTCGCCCACGCCGCAGAAGAGTATGCTGAGACGGTGATCGTTTCTGCCGCCATTGAGGCAGAGATCGCGGCTCTTGGTGAGCCCGAAGANAAGCGCGCCTTTCTAGACGANCTCGGCATTGAGACGGCTGGGCTTGAGCGCGTNATCCATGCCGGCCACAAGGTTCTTGGTCTCATCCGGTTCTTCACCGCTGGACCCAAGGAAGCACGTGCCTGGACCATCGCCAAGGGTACCCGTGCACGCGAGACCGCGGGCAAAATTCATAGCGACATGGCCCGCGGCTTCATATGCGCGGAGACCATTTCTTTTGTGGATTATGTAGAAGCCGGTGGTGAGGCGGCTGCCAAGGCGGCCGGTAAAATGCGTCAGGAAGGTGCGGAGTACGAGGTAGCGGAAAACGATGTAATCCTATTTCGCTTCAACGTGTAAAATCTGCTATTGAGGTAAAACCGACAAGATCAAGGGGAGGGGCTGAAATGGGTGACTTTCTCGAAATTACCGCGGAGGACGGGCACACCTTTGATGCCTATCGCGTCACACCCGAGGGTGCACCGCACGCAGGACTACTGGTGATACAGGAAATCTTCGGCGTCAACAGCCATATCCGTGGTGTGTGCGATGGTTTCGCCAGGGATGGCTATCTTGCTCTGGCTCCTGCTATTTTCGATCGAAAGCAGCGCAAGGTAGAATTCGGCTACACAACCGAAACCGTGACTGGAGGCCGCGCCCTCAAGGACGAAATCGGCTGGGACAACCCAGTATCCGACATGAAGGCCGGGCTCGCAAGTTTACGCAATAGCTTGGGGCCGAATGCTAAAATCGGTGTCGTTGGCTACTGTTGGGGCGGCACACTCGCGTGGCTCGCTTCCTGCCGCCTGGAAACAAATTGCGCTGTCGGTTATTACGGCGCCCAGGTAGGCCAGTTCAACGACGAGGAACCGAAATCTCCGACTATGTTACACTTTGGCTCGGAGGATGCTGGAATTCCACTTTCCATGGTTGATGCTGTGCGCGAAGCGCATGCAGATGTGCAAATTTTCGTCTATGAGGGTGCCGGGCACGGTTTCAACTGTGATCAACGCGACGATTACAACCCCACGGCGTTCGCGCTCGCACGCGAGCGCACAATGGCGTATTTCGCCAAACATCTAGGCTGAGCATGATGCCTCAAGAATGCCGCAAGGTCCGCCTTGGCGTCATTGGCGGGAGCGGACTATACGAAATCGACGGACTCCAAGGCGCTGAATGGGTAGGCGTTGAATCACCATTCGGTGATCCTTCGGATAAAATCTTGCTCGGCAACCTCGAGGGACTCGACGTAGCCTTCCTACCGCGCCATGGCCGCGGCCATCTTATCCCGCCCGGCGATATCAATTTCCGCGCCAATATCGACGCCCTGAAACGCACTGGCGTCACCGATATCATATCGTTAAGCGCCGTCGGCAGCTTACGCGAGGAATTGGCCCCGGGCGATTTCATGATCGTCGATCAGTTCATTGATCGCACTATCAGACGAGACAAGAGTTTTTTCAGCAACGGGCTAGTCGTTCATGTCTCCATGGCCCACCCAGTTTGCAGACGCATCAGCGAACATCTTATGCAAGCCACCTCCGGTATCGCCGATATACGCGCCGTCAAAGGCGGCACCTATTTGGTGATGGAGGGGCCGCAATTCTCGACGCTTGCTGAATCCGAGCTTTACCGTACCTGGGGCTGCGACGTCATCGGCATGACCAACATGCCCGAGGCCAAACTCGCCCGTGAAGCGGAGATTTGTTACGCCACCGTGGCAATGGTCACAGATTATGATTGCTGGCATGAGGAGCATGACAATGTGACCGTCGAAACTGTGATCCAAGTGGTCAACGATAATGCAACCCATGCCCGAGATCTGGTGATTTCACTGGCTGGATCGTTTGCCACTGAGCGTGGGCCCTGCGAGGGAGGCTGCGACCGGGCGCTAGAAAATGCCTTGATGACCTCTCCGGAAGTGCGGAACAGCGCCCTTTTGGCCAAACTCGATGCAATTGCTGGCCGCGTTCTGCAACGCTAAGGGTGCCGCATCTCTCCAACCTCTCTTTCCCTAGAGTAAAGAAAGAGCTTTCTCCATAAGACTAGTGAAGTTTGGCCCAGATCCGACGTTTGATAATGTAAAGCAGCGCCGTGAAGATGGCGATGAAGATCAGCACCTTTAGGCCAGTCTGCTTACGTACCTCCAATTCGGGCTCTGCCGTCCAGGCGAGGAAAACGGAAACGTCATGAGCCAACTGCTCAAGAGTAGCCTCGGTGCCATCGGCGTATTCTACCGCCTCCTCGTAGAGCGGCTCCGGCATGGCGATCTGATGGCCAGGAAAGTAGCGGTTATAATTCATTCCCTCGGCGAGCTCAAAGCTCCCCGGCGGCTCTTCCTCGTATCCAGTGAGAACCGCATAGAGATAATCAAGACCGTTGTTGCGCGCCTTGACAATCAGCGAAAGGTCAGGCGGATAGGCGCCGCCGTTAGCGGCGCGGGCAGCCTGCGGATTAGCGAACGGTGCAGGGAAGTAGTCGGACGCCTTGGCAGGGCGCATGAACATTTCACCCTCATCGTCCGGCCCGTCCTCAACCTCATATTCCGCTGCTATTGCTTTAATCTGATCCTCGGAAAATCCGATTTCGGTGAGATTGCGAAAAGCGATGTAATCAAGCGAATGGCAACTCGCACAGACTTCTTGAAATACCTGGAAACCCCGCTGTAATTCCGAGCGATCAAAGGTGCCAAACACGCCGGTATGCTTCCAATCGTGATCCGGCGGTTCTTCTGCAGCACCTGCGGCATAAGCCGTTCTGCTCCCCACCAAACCCAGCGTGAGAACCAGCGAGGCGGCAATAGCGACCAGCTGAGCGCGCATTACGAACTTCCCCCACCAGCCGGTGGGGGGGCCGACGCTGGTGGTGCGCTACCTCCCGAGCCACCACCTTTCTTGTCCAGCACCGCCTGATGGATACTTTCCGGCAATGGCTTGGTACGCTCAAACTTGCCAAGAAGCGGCAAGATGATCAGGAAATGTGCGAAATAATAAACTGTGCAGACCTGCCCTATGATAATGAAAGAACCCTCCGGTGGATTTGCACCAACCCAACCGAGAACTACGCAGTCAGCCAGGAAAATCCAGAAGAACTGCCGGTAGATCGGACGGAAGCGAGCGCTCCTTACTTTTGAGGTGTCAAGCCAGGGTAGGACGAAAAGAATCGCAATTGAAGCCACCATGGCGACCACGCCACCAAGTTTATCGGGAACCGCGCGCAGGATCGCGTAATAAGGCAGAAAATACCACTCCGGCACGATATGCGGCGGCGTCACCAACGGATCAGCTTTGATGTAGTTGATCGATTCGCCAAGGAAGTTCGGTAGATAGAAGACGAAAATTGCCAGAACAAAGAGCATCACGCCGAGGCCGACCATATCCTTCGCCGTGTAGTAGGGACTGAAGGGGATGGTGTCCTTTGAGCTTTTGATTTCGATTCCGAGCGGATTGTTTGACTTACGGTGATGCAACGCCCAGAGATGCAGGAACACCACCCCGCAAAGCAAGAACGGCAAAAGATAATGCAGCGAGAAGAAGCGATTGAGTGTCGGATTGTCGACAGAAAATCCTCCCCACAACCAAGTCACAAGGGTCTCGCCAATCCATGGTATCGCTGAGACCAAGTTAGTGATCACCGTCGCCGCCCAAAAGCTCATCTGTCCCCAGGGCAAGACATAGCCCATAAAAGCCGAGCCCATCATCAGGAAGAGGATGACCACTCCCATCCACCATAGGATCTCGCGTGGCGACTTATAAGAACCGTAGTAGAAACCTCGGAATATATGGATATAGACCACAACAAAAAACATCGACGCACCGTTGGCATGGAGGTAGCGCATCAGCCAACCCCATTCCACGTCGCGCATAATGTGTTCAGTCGAATTGAAGGCATGATCGACATGCGGAGTGTAATGCATGGCGAGAATTACGCCGGTAACGATCTGAATGACCAGCATGATCCCGGCGAGCGAGCCAAAATTCCACCAATAGTTCAGGTTGCGCGGCGCGGGATATTCAACCAGGTGCTCGTTCGCCCAGCTAAAGATAGGCAAGCGATAGTCAATCCACTGAACAACTTTGTAACGGTGTAGGGGTGTCGTCATAATCGCCAGGCTCTGCCTTAGCCTATCTTGATGAGCGTGTCATCGAGGAATTGATATTCAGGAACGGGGAGATTGGCCGGTGCCGGACCGACACGGATACGCCCCGAAGTGTCATAATGCGAGCCGTGGCAGGGACAGAACCAGCCACCAAAATCGCCGCGTGGATCGCCAATTTTGTTTCCAAGCGGAATGCATCCTAAATGGGTGCAAACGCCGACGAGGATCAGCCATTCCGCCTTCTGAACCCGGTCCTCATCGCTTTCAGCATCGCTTAAATCGTCGAGTGACACAGCGCGCGCTGCGTCGATTTCCGCCTTGGTACGGCGGCGGACAAACACTGGTTTGCCGCGCCATTTCACCGTGATCGATTGGCCAACCTCAATGGCGGAGATATCGACCTCCGTCGAAGAAAGTGCCAGCACATCAGCTGAGGGGTTCATGGTTTCAATAAGTGGCCACACCACGCCGATAGTGGCCATGGCCCCCATTCCGCCAGCCGCCAATATCAGAAAATCACGTCGGGTCTCTTCGCCCTGCTCGCTCGCCTGGTCGCTTTCAGGCGCCGTCTCTGCCATTATCCAACCCTTCAATTCCACGGCCCGTCCGGCCGGCAAAGCACCAAATAGTGCGGAAGATCCGTGCGGCGCACGCGGCCCAAGGCCGCAGCCGGTGGGAGGGGTAACACGGGCAGAAGCGAAGGGCAAGAACCTAACCGTTGCGCCACGCAAGGCTCTCCGAGCGTCATAGTGGACGGTGCCTCGGTAGAGCTAATAAAAGGATGGCAAAGTCAGTGAAAATTATTTTATTTCAGCCGGATATCGCCGCCAATGTGGGCGCAGTGCTACGTCTCTGCGCCTGCATGAATATCCCGATTGAAATCATCGAGCCCTGTGGCTTTCCTTTCGATATGCGCCAAATTCGCCGTGTTGCTCTCGACTATATCAACCATGTCAAACTGCACCGACACGTGTCGTGGGAAGCATTTCACGCTAATTCGATGGAGCGTGGCAGCCGCCTCATCCTGCTCTCCACCCGCGGCAAGGTGCGCTACGACCAGTTCGCTTTCCTGCCCGACGATATGCTCCTCTTTGGACGCGAGAGTGCCGGTGTGCCCAACGCAATACACCAAGCCGCTGATGCGATACTGCGCGTGCCGTTGGCGCGCGAAATGCGATCGCTTAATGTCGCAACCGCCGCAGCCATGACACTGGGTGAGGCGCTACGCCAGACCAGCCTGTTGCCAGGAGATGAAAATGAGAGATAGAGCCCCGCCCCAACTACCGCCAGGCGCGTCGAGCGAAGCGGAAAAAAAAGCGGTTAAAGAATGGTTTGAAAATTTGCGCGATCAGATCTGTGAAGCGTTTGAGGAATTGGAAGACGGCCTGGAAGGCTCGATGCTTCCTCCCGGGCGCTTCGAGCGCAAGGCGTGGGAACGTGAAGGCGGCGGCGGCGGCGTGATGTCTATCATGCGCGGACGCGTTTTCGAAAAGGTTGGCGTCAATATCTCAACCGTCCATGGAAGCTTCTCGCCAGACTTTGCCGCCGGGGTGCCTGGCGCAGACCAAGACGCTAGCTTTTGGGCGAGCGGCATCTCCCTCGTCGCCCATATGTGCTCGCCGCGAGTGCCCGCAGTCCATATGAACACGCGCCATATCGTTACTACCACGCGTTGGTTCGGCGGTGGCACGGATCTCACACCGATGATTTTTAACAGAAAGGACGCGGCGCTCTTTCACGCTGCACTGAAAGAAATTTGCGACGAACACGACGAGGACTACTACCCACGTTTCAGGGATTGGTGCGACGAATATTTTTATCTTCCGCACCGGGGCGAGTCGCGCGGCATCGGCGGCATCTTTTACGACTATCTCAATACCAGCGATTGGCAATCGGACTTCGCCTTTACCCAAGATGTCGGCCGCACCTTTCTCGAAATCTACCCCCAACTCGTGGACGCCCATATGCGAGAACGCTGGAGTGAAGACGAGCGCGAGCAACAGCTCATCAAACGCGGGCGTTATGTCGAGTTCAACCTGCTGCATGACCGTGGCACGCAGTTCGGGCTCAAGACGGGCGGTAATGTCGAGGCGATCCTGATGTCAATGCCGCCCGAGGCAAAGTGGCCTTAGGGTGCAGTTATGTAATACAGACAAAGAAATTGCACGCTAACCGATATAGGTGGTCCTCGAAAAAATCAGCATCAAAAACTGCGAAACGACCCGCCGGGTTAAGGTTTGCTTGATCAAGCTGGAAAATTAGCTATCGCGCGCCGCCACGGTCTCGCGCAACTTCACTAAACAATCCTCGCGGCCAGGTAAAAAATCTTCGTTGATCCACCATTTTTCGACAGCGCGGACCACCACGCCCACNTGGGGGCCCCCAGATATACCCAGCGCCAACGCATCCTTTCCCTTGATCGGCAGTTCGATTGGAGACCATGCCTTGGCCATTGTAAGAGCGGTTTCAAGGCCCTCTGACGCACTACCGCTCTCAGCCTCAGCAAGCAACAGCCAGTCTTTTACATACGTCGCGCCATAACGATAAAGCGCGCGGCGCATGGCNCGCTCGTCTATTTCAGCTGTGACATCGCTGGGCGGGGCGAGCAATGCCGTCAATCTTTGNTGCGNGGCCCTGGACATGCGCAAGCGCGCCGCGACCGCAACCCCGTCGCCACCTGGACGCAACAGTGCGGCGAGGCGGCGCAGAGGATCGGCTTTTTCTTCGAGCGGTAATAGCGAGCGGAGAATTCTTGCACTCCCCGCACCCGGCACAGCTTTGGTCAAAATGCCAGTCGCGGCCATCTCCACGACCACCAGCACCGGATCAGGCGCAGCNAGTAGCTTGAGTATCTCGGCGCGNNTACGCTCACCGGAAAGCTTGGAAAGGGAAGTNGCCCAGGTCTTTGCTGCCGCGAGGCCCTCTGCGTCCAGCGCACCCTTGCCGTACCAGGCGTGGAAACGGAAAAAGCGNAGCAACCGGAGATGATCCTCCTTGATGCGCCTCGCCGCCTCGCCGACGAAGCGCACCCGGCCCGCTTCAAGATCGGCTATACCACCCTGGGGGTCAAAAATCTCGCCTTTANAAGAGCAAAACAGCGCNTTCATGGTGAAATCGCGCCTAGCTGAGTCCTCTTCCCAGTTGTCTGTAAACGCCACATCCGCATGACGACCATGAGCATCAACATCGACCCGCAGCGTGGTTATCTCAAAATGCTTGTAGTTCACCACAGCAGTGATCGTGCCATGCGCAAGTCCGGTTGGAATGTTCTTGATACCTGCCTTGTCGAGAAGCCGNATTACTTGTTTNGGATGGTCNGGCGTGGCTATATCGACATCCACACCATCGCTATCCTTGCTCTCAAGTAGAGCGTCCCGTACGCAGCCACCGACGAAGCGCACTTCCTGTCCTTCCGATGTGAGCGCGTCGATCACGGTGCGCGTTTCTTCGGCCCGCATACAGTCGCTAAGCTCAATTCGTCGAACGGGCTTCACTCCCGCTATCTCCTATTCCACTTTGGCCGGCACTATTTTGCCATCTTCGATGCGGGGCGGCACATAGTTGCCGCCGCGATCCTCGCCAGAACTCAAGCTGAGCGCGATCAGGCTTACCGCCATCAATAGGATGCCAGCTGCAAGAAGGCGCAACCAAGGCAACTCCCGCAACATCCGTGCTGTATCGCTTTTGCTTAAGCGAACCTTGCGCGCAACAATCAAATAAATCATGAAAATTATCGCTGGAGCGAGCACTAGGGCTATATTGAATAGGGCTGTGCGCATGGTCTATTCGTTTAGCATGTCGCGTAGATTCGCCAAGATCGAGGCCGTCGCGCCCCAGATTCGATAACCGCCATANGATAGCACATAGTAAGACCTGTCGACGTTCTGAATACNCATACTCTCCNGGTGATAATTTTCTGNCTCCAGCACGATGGCAAGCGGTACTTCGAAAATCTCCGCCACCTCGTCTTCCTCGCGAACGAATTCCGTCTCAGGATCGANAAACCCAACAACCGGTGTAATCCGATAGCCGGTACCTACGACATAGTTTGCCAAACGTCCGAGGATTTCAACACGCTCCTGGTCAAGACCGATCTCCTCCGCNGCCTCTCGGAGNGCAGTGCGCTGCGGTGCTAGGTCACCAATCTCCACGCGCCCNCCAGGAAAGCTGATCTGGCCCGAATGGGAACTTAAATGTTCGGCACGCCGAGTCAGGAGTACAGTCATGCCCTGGCTGCGCTCGATCAGGGCCACGAGGACCGCCGCTGGGATCAGCGGTTCGGTCAGGCCAAATATTTCCGCCGCGTCTCCATCGTCACTGTAGGAACCGGATAGGTTGGCATTAGATTTCTGCTCGGCAAGCGCGGTCACCTCGTGCCATGTCTGTTCAGCATCACCGAAACTGCGCTGTTTGAAACAGTTACGGATGCGATCGCGCATCAGTTGCCGGCAGCGGATGGCGTGCCAAAGCTGAAGAAATTACCAGCGCTCCATACACCGAAGTGCTCCTCGCCGCCCTCGTACTCGCTCACCCCAAGAGTCACAAGTTCGTAATACACCGAACGTAGGACGAGTGCCTCCAACCTACTACCGAGTGCGATATAGGGTGCGTACTCACCGCCTGGACGCGGGCGAAACTCTAATCGGTGCTCCGCATTGGCAGTGATCTCGGAATCGAGATTGGTGCGGAAAATGAGGCGCTGATAACACCCCGATCCCTCGACGTTCACCTCTACCGCGACAAAAGGCGCATCGTCAACCTGAATGCGCACACGCTCCACCGGAGTCACGAGCCAATAATCGCCCGATTCGTCGCGACGTAGCACGCTTGCGAAAAGCTTCACCAACGGCTTGCGACCAATCGGCCCGCCTTCGTGAAACCAGGTGCCGTCAGCACCGATACGTATATCAATATCCCCGCAGATCAGTGCCTGATCCAGCTTTACCGCATCTCGTCCGGGTTCGGGCATGTCCCTCTCCGCCGCGCCCGCCTCGCGGCTCACCCGATCAAATCGTCGATCAGCTTGTTGATTTCGGATGCCGCTTCCATCTGCACCATGTGACCTTGGCCGCCCATCACTTCAACACGTAGGCTGCTGGGCAAACCTTCCGNGTGACTGACCGGAATGATCTGATCACCCGAACCCCACACTACCAAGATAGGAATATCGAGCTTCTCNATCTCGTCGCGCATAATAAGTGCCTGGCAGCCATCTGGCGCAAAGGCAGCTTTGATAGTCTCAAGCGCCGCCTGCACGCCGTCAATGCGCTTGAAGGCGAGGAGGTCATTGATTAACTGGCGGGTAACTAGCGCCGGATCACTGAATAGCTGCTCGACATGGGGTTTCAAGTCCTTGCGCCGTTCAGCAGAGATAAAGCCCGAAAGATAGCTGTCGTTGATATCAGNCCCCAGGCCNGCGCTACCNATGAGGGTCAACGATGCGGTCTTACCCGGATGGTCGATNGCCGTCTTGAGCACGATCGCTCCGCCCAGCGAATGGCCGACNAAATGCGCCTTATCGATGCCAAGCGCGTCCAAGAAGCCGGCAAGATCACCAGCCAGTGCAGCCACGCTACCTTCGCCGACGTCTTTATCCGACGATCCGTGGCCCGGCAAATCAAGAGCGTAGACTGCGCGCTTTGCTGCTAGAGCCTCGTGGTTAAAAAGCCAATTGTTAAGGTCACCACCGAAGCCGTGCACCAGGATAACCGGCACGCCGTCCTGGCCACGCTTGAGATAGCGGATCGAGCGCCCGCTCACCTCAACTACCTCCGTCGCCGTGCCCGTGTCCTCCTCATCGTCCGCGGGCGGCACGTAATTGGCCTGGAATTCCTCGACGAATGCGTCAATATCGGCATCCGACGCGTCCTCATCGGCCAGCACCCCAAGGATCGCGCCAACCGGAAGTGTTTCACCTTCCTCAGCTACCCGGCGGCGCAGCACACCACCATCAGGTGATTCGACGGCAGATGAAATCTTCTCGGTCTCGACATCCATAACCTCGTCACCAGGAGAGACTTCATCACCCTCATCCATAAGCCATGCTGCGACAGTGCCCTCTTTCATGGAGAGCCCCCATTTAGGCATGCAGAGAGCGCGGATCGATTCGCTCATCTTAGTCTTTCCCCATGACNGTGCGTACCGCCTGCTGTACCTGGCCGGAATCTGGAATGTAAAGGTCCTCAAGATTATCCGCGAAAGGCACCGGCACGTGCGGTGCGGTGACCATACGGATCGGTGCTTTAAGGGCCGAGAATGCCTCCTGGCTTACNAGCGCCGCAACATCGGTGGCAATGGAGCAACGCGGGTTAGACTCGTCCAACACCACCAAGCGTCCGGTGTTTTCCACAGTCTCGATGATGGTATCCTCGTCCATCGGNGAGGTGGTACGGAGATCGACGATTTCGCAGGAAATACCGTCCTTCTCCAGAGCCGTCGCCGCTTCTTCGGCGACATGCACCATGCGCCCCAGTGTGACGATCGAAACATCGTCGCCCTCGCGCGTGACATTGGCCTCGCCAAACGGAATGGCATAAGCCTCTTCCGGCACATCACCTTCAATGGTGTAAAGTGCCTTGTGCTCGCAGAATATCACCGGATCGTTATCGCGGATCGACTGAATCAATAGTCCCTTGGCGTCATAGGGTGTGGCCGGTGTGACCACCTTCAGGCCAGGAATATGGGTGAAAACGGGGTATAGACATTGCGAATGCTGCGCCGCCGCTCGGAAGCCTGCACCGTACATGGTACGGATGACCACCGGGGTTTCTGCCTTACCGCCAAACATATAGCGAAACTTGGCTGCCTGATTGAAGATTTGGTCAAAACAAACACCCATGAAATCGATGAACATTAGCTCGGCCACCGGTCGGAGACCTGCTGTCGCNGCTCCCACCGCCGCGCCGATAAAGGCAGATTCAGTAATTGGTGTATCCATGACGCGATCGCCATATTTGCCATAGAGGCCCTTAGTTACACCGAGAACACCGCCCCAGGCATCGTCTTCGCCGGGAGACCCGGCGCCGCCGGCAACATCCTCTCCCATGATTACGACGGTTTCGTCACGAGCCATTTCCTGATCAAGCGCTTCGCCGATGGCTTGTTGGTATGAAATTGTGCGTGCCATTGTTCTCTTTCCCCACTTAGTAAGAGATATAGACGTCAGTCATCAGTTCGTTGACCGGTGGCTTATCCGCAGCTTTCGCGCGGTCAACTGAATCGTCAATAATTTGGGCAACATCGGCATCTACAGCATCAAGCTCGCCCTTTTCGAGCAGACTAGCCGACGTCACCTTATCGCGAAACTTGTCAAGGCAGTCTTTCGTTTCGCGAAGGATCTTGACCTCGTCTTTCCNGCGATAAGTCTGCGCATCGCCTTCAAAATGACCGTAATAACGATTAATCTTGNCCTCGATNAANGTCGGAGCCGAATCCTCTCGCGCCCGCCGCACCGCTTCACCAGCAGCTTCATAGACCGCGAAGAAATCATGTCCGTCGACCACCACGCCCGGCATATTGAATGCACTGGCGCGATCTGCCGCATCGTCGCAGGCTACCGAATATTTCGACGAGGTCGCCTCGGCATAACCATTATTTTCGACCACAAAAATTGCCGGTAAATTCCAGACCGAAGCAAGATTCAGGCTCTCCATAGTAGTACCTTGGTTCGAGGCGCCATCACCGAAGAAGGCAACCGCGACACCGCCAGTGCCCAGCTTCTTGGCCGCGAGCGCCGCACCGCAAACAAGCGGCGGGCCACCACCGACGATGCCGTTGGCACCCATCATGCCCTTACCCAGATCAGCAATATGCATGGATCCACCCTTTCCAGCGCAGAGTCCTGTCGCCTTGCCATAAATTTCTGCCATCATGGCGTCGATGTCGCAGCCCTTGGCTATCGAGTGGCCATGGCCGCGATGGTTGCTGGCGATCTTATCGCGGTCGTCAAGATGCATGCAGACCCCTGTCGCGCTAGCTTCTTCACCTGCATAAAGGTGCACGAAACCGGGGATTTCTCCTGTAGCGAATTCAACGTGCAAGCGTTCCTCGAACTCACGGATCGATTTCATCATCCGGTAGGCTCTTAGCAATTCGTCCTTACTGAGTTGCATGCTTTCTCTCCCTATTTGTTCACAAATCGAGCATGGGGCGTTTCATCGTCCATGCGGATCAGTAATTCCTTCTCTGCGGCATAGGCCATCGTTAGCGGAATGTCGAGTGTCAGTGGGCCATCCCATTCCAGCCTTATAGAAACGTCATCGTCTATAGAAAACTCTATCTCTCTCTCACCGTCGAGCGCAATGACTCCTTTCTTGATTCGTAGCGGCACGAATTCGCCAGGCCTTATTTCACGCACCGATTCGACACCAATATCAACAATCAATCCGGGCGCAAGCGGCGCAGCTACCACGGTCTTGGCATTGTGGGGCTCGGTCAAGTTGAGCAATAGACCGCCTTCGACTTCTCGGGAAATCGGATTCACGAGTCCCCCAATGGAGGAGAGGCCAACCGCGTCAGCTTCGGCGAATGCCAGAAAGAGTTGATCCAAACCCTCCGCCCGCCAAAGCGCGCGGGAGCCAATCCAGATCTCGGTGCTGGCGCAGAGGTCAACCAGTGCCAAATCGGACTCGACACCATTGACGTCAACTCGAAGTGCCTTGTTGCGCCGCGTTGCGACTTCTAGAGGCACCTGTCCGGTGGCAACAAGGGCGCTGGCGATCCCAGCGATCGTCGCCTCACGCATCTCGGGGAAAACATTGTTAGTTCCAGTCGAGAGCGCTGCGAGGGGAATATCACCGCATTGGGAAGCGACGAGGCGGTGAGTGCCGTCGCCACCAAGCACAATAATCGCGCCAACGCCACGATCTGCCATCATTCTCGTTGCATTCAGCGTATCCGCCGCGCTTTCAGTGATCTGCGCTTCGAGAAACTCGACAGTTGGCCAGACCTGCCCGCCCGGTGGTGGTATTTGCAAGGCGTGGCGCATGCGATCAGAGATACCCATCCGGTCGACCATCATGTAGACCGTACCTACGCCGAGCGAGCCCAACGCTGTAAAAAGGCGCGCGATCATGTTGCGCTTCTCCGAAATCGGAAATACCGAGGCCTGCGCGACGAGGCGGCGGATATCACGTCCCGCTGCCGGATTGGCGAGGATGCCTACGGAAGGCGTTTGACCGTTTTTGCTCATAACTTCTTGAAGACGCTCCGATAATTGCCCAACATCTGTGATGCAGCGCACTATGACTTATCACGTGCCGTTCGCCCAGACTCTTCTTTACGTTTTTCCGCACTGCTGACCGACCCGGCGCGATGGTGTATGAACAGAGCCGATATGGCGAAAATACAACCAAAAAATTTACGTGTTTATGGCGTGCTGTTGCGCGCAGAGACAGTGCTCATGTCGGGTGAAAATCTCGGCCGCCGCAAAGTGCTTAAATTTCCAGGTGGTGCTGTGGAACCCGGCGAAACGCCAGAAACGGCGCTTAGACGAGAATTTATCGAAGAAGGAAACCTCGCCGTGACGCCAGCTTATCTGCTACACGTTCCGGGCACTTTGTTCAGTCCCTGGACTCACAGCGAATATACCCCCATGTATTTTCGTGTGTTGAGCGAAGGAATACCCAGCGTACCGGAACATGAAACCGTCGAGTTAACATTCATGGACCCCAAGCAGGCGATCGATAGCGGACGCATGGCAACACCGGAAATCATCGCGCTCAAGCGCGCGCTCAATGCCGGAGACGCAACGTGATTTTCCCGCGTCTACTTTTAACCCTCGCTATGTTGTTTGTCCTTGGCGCCTTTGTACTGCCCAGCCCCCAGCCCGCTCTCGCCCAGTACGCGGCGGCGGTTGACGTAGATTCAGTGCGCATTGAGCCCCTGTCGCAAACCGTTCCAGTAATTGGTCGCTTGGTTGCCAAACAGTCCGGCATCGTTGCCGCACGCATCGGCGGACCTGTTGCCGATATGCGGGTTTCGGTAGGCGATCATGTTAAGGAAGGTGATATCCTTGCCGTCCTAGACGGTACCCGACTCAAGCGTCAACGTGCCCTTCTCGTCGCCGAGACGGCAGAGACCGAAGCGCTGATCAAGCTCGCCGAGGCGCAACTTGCACTCCGCCGCCAAGAGCTTGCGCGCATTGAAGGCCTCCGTGATTCTGCAGCTTTTTCTAGGGGCCGGCACGAGGACAGTCGCCAGCAGGCCGTGGTCGCCGAAACCTCGCTTGGTGCTGCGCTCGCACGCCATGAGCGCGCGCTCGCCAATTTGGCACTGGCCGAGATAGATCTTAGAAACGCTCAAGTGCGTGCGCCCTATACCGGTGTGATTACGCTTGAGCATACCGCGGCTGGCTCCTTCGTCAGCGTCGGCAGCCCAGTTGTTACCATGCTTAGCAACTACAAGCTCGAGATCGAGGCCGATGTGCCGGCAGCACAGATACCCGCCCTCGAAGCCGGCGTGGTGATCAACATCGCGCTCGATGACGGCACTAACCATGACGCCATAGTGCGCACCATCGTACCCGAGGAGAATCCGCTCACCCGCACCCGCCAGGTGCGCTTCACTCTCGACGACGAAATGTCCCGTCGAGTACTCGCGGCCAATCAATCAGTGTTGGTGCATCTGCCCCTCGGGCACTTTCGCGAGGTTGTCACGGTACATAAGGATGCAGTGATTAACCGCGGCGGTCAGAGCTTCGTCTACATCGCCACCGACGGCAAAGCCGATATGCGACGAATCAAAACCGGCGCCGCGGTCGGTGGACGCTTCGAGGTTTTAAGTGGTTTGGTGCCGGGAGAATTGACGGTCATTCGCGGCAATGAAAGGCTGCGTCCCGGCCAAGACATCTCAATCGGCGACGATTCGTAAATGAATCTGATCCGCATTGCTATCGAGCGGCCCATTGCCGTCATCGCAGCGGTTCTAATGATCCTCCTATTCGGCTTCGTCGCACTCCGAGTAATCCCAATCCAACTCACCCCCGACGTGCGCAAGCCCGTGCTTACCATCGACACCGATTGGTACGGCGCGGCACCGGCCGAGGTCGAACGCGAGGTGACCAACCGACAGGAGGAGGTGTTAAAGGGCCTGGAGGGCTTGAGCCGCATGGTCAGCCAATCGCAGGACAATAACTCCGAGATAACTCTCGAATTCAAGGTCGGCCAGAACATGGACCGCGCCCTCCTCCTTGTCGCTAATCGGCTCGACCGGGTATCGGGCTATCCGGAGGAAACTGACGAACCGACTATCCGCACCGCCAGCGCCGAAGACCAAGCCATCGCTTGGTTCATTATTCAGCGTGAGGAGGGCAATACGCAGCCGATTCACGAATATGGCGATTTCATCGAGAATGTCGTCAAAGAGCGACTCGAACGGGTGCCCGGCGTCGCGCGGGTGAACATGTTCGGCGGATCGGAACGTGAACTTCGCGTGACAGTGGATCCGAACAAGATGGCGCGCTACGGCCTCACCGTACCAGATGTGATGGGCGCGTTGCGAGCTGCTAACACATCGATCTCCGCCGGCGACATCGCCGAGGGCAAGCGGCGATATATCGTACGCACTGATGCCGAATTAAAGACGCCCGAACGTGTGCGCGCAGTACTGCTGCGGAGTACCTCGAACAGCGACACGGGACGTCTCGGCCGCGTCACGCTTGGCGATATTGGAAAAGTACATTTCGGCTATAAGGACCCGGTCGCACGCATCCGCACTCTTGGCGAGCCAGCGCTTGCGGTTAGCGCGATCCGCGAGACGGGCGCCAACGTAATGGAAACCATGGAAGGCGTGCGCGAGGCGGTACGCGAGCTCAATGAATTCCAGATGCCGGAGGAGCGACTGAACCTTCAGCATGTCTATGACGAAACTGTCTATATTGATTCTGCCATCGAACTGGTCCGCCAGAATATCTGGGTCGGCGGCACCCTCGCAGTTATCATCCTCATGCTCTTCCTGCGCTCGATCGGCGCTACGGTAATCGTCGCAGTAGCAATACCAGTCTCAGTCGTCGGTTCCTTCGTTGCCATGGCGCTCTTGGGCCGCTCAATCAATGTTATTTCCCTGGCCGGCTTTGCCTTCGCAGTAGGCATGGTAGTGGATGCCGCCATCGTCGTGCTCGAGAATATCTACCGCCTTCGGCAACAGGGTCTGTCGCGGTTCGATGCTGCTTATCAAGGTGCGCGGCAGGTATGGGGTGCTGTGTTTGTCTCGGCGCTCACCACCGTTCTGGTCTTTGTCCCAATCCTGGTAATGGAACTCGAAGCCGGGCAATTGTTCCGTGATATCGCCGTCGCCATTTCGGTTTCGGTCGTACTCTCGTTGGTCGTCGCCATTACGCTTATTCCCTCCCTCTCCAGCCGCATACTCGGTAAGGACCGACCGACAGCCAGCGGTCTCTCCTCAGCGCCACGCCGGGTTCCGTTGCCAGGCCTCGATTACCTCGCGCACAGGTTCGTCGCCCTAGTCATGGGCTTCACCCGCTGGGTCGTGCAGGGCCGCTTGCGTGCCATCACCATTGTCGTTCTGGTGTGCGGTGGCTCACTCTATTTCTCCTATCAATTTCTGCCCAAACTTGACTATCTCCCGGAAGGCAACCGCAACCTTATCTTCGGCGTTGTGGTACCTCCGCCGGGCTACAACCTCGACACCACCAGCGGCATCGCCGAGCGCATTGAGAACGCCGTACGACCACTTTGGGCGACCGAGACTGGCCCCGTTGCCGAACCAGGCGGGCCGCCCAAGATTGAACGCTTTTTCTTCGTGACGCTCCGATCACGCGCCTTTGTCGGCGCAGTTTCGATGGAGCCCGACCGTGCCAGCGAGCTGATCGATCCAATCCGCATGCCAGTCTTCCACGAACCTGGCACCTTCGGTTTTGTGAGTCAGACCAGCCTATTCGGCCGTACTATCGGCGGTGGGCGCAAGATCGATCTTGACATTTCCGGCCCTGACTTGGGAACAGTACTAAGCGTAGCGCTTAGAGCGGCAGGACGGGTGACAAAGGCGATGCCTTTTGCCGAAGGCAATCAAATGCGTCCTGTGCCGGGGTTAGAATTGGGCGCACCGGAGGTACGCCTAATCCCCGACCAGATCCGTCTTGGCGATAATGGTCTCAATGCCACCGAGCTTGGCCTCACGGTGGACGCTTTCAATGACGGGTTACGCGTCGATGAAGTTACCATCGGCGGCGAGCGCTTCGATCTAATGCTGACTGGTCCCGATCAAGCAGTGGGTCAGACCCAGGATATCAACGCCCTGCCGGTGGTAACGCGAAGCGGCACTATCCTTCCCGCTGGCGCGCTAGCAGACATCAAGGTCACCGCCGGCCCAATCTTGATCCGCCATGTCGAGCGTGAACGTACCGTTACCCTCGAAATCCGTCCCGCCACGGCTGTGCCCCTCGAAGTCGCAATGGACACACTCAACGAGCAAGTCATCGGCGCCCTGCAGGCCGAGGGCCTACCACCTGGTATCACCATGCAGCTCTCTGGCACAGCTGATCAATTGACCAAGACCTGGGACGCCATGGTACTCAACCTCGTGCTCGCCATTTTCATCGTCTATCTGATCATGGCGGTTCTTTTTGAAAGCTTCGTCTATCCCTTCATTATCATGCTCTCGGTTCCGACTGCTGCTGCGGGCGGCGTCTTGGGTCTGATGCTGTTGAATCTCGATCGTTTCCAGCCGCTCGATATGCTAACCGTGTTGGGCTTCGTTATCTTGGTCGGTATCGTCGTAAACAATGCAATTCTCCTCGTACACCAAACCCTTTACCATATGCGTAACGATGATTTGGATGTGCCAGAAGCCATACTCGAGGCGACACGGAACCGCATCCGACCAATCTTTATGTCGACCATCACCAGCGTCGTCGGCATGCTGCCGCTAGTGCTTTTCCCCGGCGCAGGGTCTGAGCTCTATCGCGGACTTGGCTCAGTAGTGGTCGGAGGCCTCGCCCTATCGGCGATCCTCACACTACTCATCATCCCGCCCATGATGCGCGTCCTCGCCCGCAAACCGCGCCAAAGCCCGATCAAAGCCGAAACCCGTGAACAGGGCGCCTCAGCGGCGAGCGTTAAATAAATTGTCTAAGAAGGGGTGAGCCCGCGCTGCGCGTATGGCTCGTTTCTTCTTTTAAGCTCTTCTTTCCCTCTGGAAAGAAGAGCTTGTTTGTGGGCTAGCATTCCACGACCGTCACCGCCAGACCACCCTCACTGGTTTCCTTGTATTTGGTCTGCAAGTCAAGGCCCGTTTGGCGCATGGTTTCAACCACCGCATCAAAGGAAACGATGTGCTCTCCATCACCGGCTAGGGAGAGCGAAGCAGCGTTAATCGCCTTAATCGCACCCATAGCGTTGCGCTCGATACAGGGTACCTGCACCAAGCCGCCAACCGGATCGCAAGTCATGCCAAGATGATGCTCAAGAGCGATTTCAGCGGCATTCTCGATCTGCGTTGGTGTACCACCAAGCGCCGACGCGAGGCCAGCCGCCGCCATCGCGCTGGCCGAGCCAATCTCACCCTGGCAGCCAACCTCCGCGCCGGATAGCGAGGCATTACGCTTGATCACCGCGCCAAACGCCGTTGCGCTCAGGAAAAAATCATGCATGCCCTGCCGGTCAGCGCCGGGACAATGAGCCTCGTAATAGCGCAGCACCGCTGGAATTACGCCGGCGGCGCCGTTGGTAGGCGAAGTCACCACCCGACCGCCAGCAGCATTTTCCTCGTTGACGGCGATGGCATAAGCACTTACCCGATCCATATAATTATGTGGAAAGGCGAGATTGCGACCCTCGACCTCCAACGCCCGCGCATAGAGGCCCTTCGCCCGACGCCTGACGGAAAGTCCGCCAGGCAATATTCCCTCGCCGTCGAGTCCGCGCGTGATGCACCCCATCATAGCATCGTGCAGGGCATCGAGTCCGCTTTCGAGATGCCCCTCCAATCTTGATGCCAACTCATTAGCCCGGACGACCTCCGCTACGGACATGGCTTCACAAGCACAAAGTGCGAGCAGTGCTTCAGCAGAATCGAATGTAAAAGGCACGCCGCCATCAACGAACTTGCCACCCGCCGGTGCATCTGCGGTGTATTCCCCATCCGTAACAACGAAGCCCCCGCCGACAGAATAATAAATCTCCTCCGCAATGACGTTAGCCCCTGCGGAATAGGCCGCCAGCTTCATGCCATTGGGATGGCCTGGAGACGGTGTATCGTAAACAAAAACGATATCTGCCTCAGGGTCGAACGGGATGGCTGGCCCACCACCGAGGCGAAGACTCTTGGTGCGCCTAACTTGGTCGAACAGCACCGGCACCTGGTCAGGATCGATGGCTGCCGGTGATTCGCCAGAAAGTCCGAGCACAATCGCCCGGTCCGTGCCATGTCCCTTGCCGGTATAGCATAGCGAACCGTAAAGCCTGCATTCAATACCCGCCACCTCGTTAAGCCACCCACCATCGGTTAAAAGCTCAGTAAACTGTCCAGCAGCAACCATCGGCCCAACTGTATGCGAACTCGACGGCCCAATACCAATCTTGAAAATATCAAAGACGCTGATCATGGTGCTTCAGCTTTTTGTGCGACGGTCAGAGAAAAAATGGCTGGGGCGGGAGGATTCGAACCCCCGATCACGGGACCAAAACCCGATGCCTTACCACTTGGCTACGCCCCAATCGCGAAGAACCCGGCTTCTAGCATATTGCGTGCGTGGAATGAAAAATTTTTGTACCTTACTCCCTCGCCAGCGACGCAAAGCGGCGGCGGTGATGATCTGTGTCGCCAAACAGAGTTTCGATCATTGCCAAGCGCTTGAAGTAGTGACCGATGGCAAACTCGTCAGTCATGCCCATGCCCCCATGGAGTTGCACCGCTTGCTGGCCAATCAGCCTGCCAGCCTTGCCAATTTGCACCTTGGCCGCGCTAGCTGCCAGGGCACTAGTGCCTGAGTCCTCCGCAGCGAGGGCCGCTGCAGCGCGATAAGTTAGCGATTTAGACAATTCTTGGGCCATATACATATCGACTAGCGCGTGCTGCAGTACCTGGAACTTACCAATAGCGGTGCCAAACTGTTTGCGTTCAGCGACATAGGCCAGGGTCATCTCAATTAGCGCATTCATGATGCCAAGAGCCTCAGCGCAAACCGCGATGGTCGCTCTATCGACCGCGCTTTGGATCACCGGCAGTGCCTCGCCCGGCGCACCAAGAGGCTGAGCGGACGCACCATCTAAAATCACTTCGGCGGCGCGAAGGCCGTCGATAGTGGGGTAAGATCGCAGTTTGAGACCCGAGGCACCACTGTCTAGCAGGAAGAGCGAGATTCCTTCAGCCGCCGCCGCAGAAACGATGAGCTTATCAGCACTTTGAGCGTAAAAAACAACGCTCTTTTGGCCATAGAGTAACCAACTCTGCTCCTTCTTTTCTGCCCGGACTTGGATCCGAGCGAGATCGTAGCGTCCACCCTGCTCGGCATAGGCGAAGGCCAACAACATCTCTCCTGCTACCAACGCCGGCAAGATAGCCGCCTTTTGCTCGCTACTCCCCGCCCTTTCTACTACCTCGCCACCGAGTACAACTGACGCCAAATAAGGCGAAGGCGCCAGTCCGCGACCGAAGCCTTCCATCAGTAACGCCAGATCGAGGGCCGATCCGCCGAGCCCGCCATTCTGTTCTGCGATACTCAAGCCAAGCCAACCGAGCTCGGCGAAGCAGGCCCAATGATCACGGCTGAAGCCCTCCTCGCTTTCATTCAGAAACCGTCGCTGATCAGAAGGAAATTCCTTGGCGACGAAATTTTCGACGCTTTCCTTAAACAGCATTTGTTCATCGTTTAGGGAAAAATTCATCTCATTCGCCCGCTATAGCCCGAGTACCATCTTCGCGATGATGTTCTTTTGAATTTCGTTTGTACCGCCATAGATAGAGGCCTTGCGCCAGTTAAAGTAATGCGGGGCGATGTTGGTCGCATGTTCTGGACCGATGGGCGCCTCATTCCAGCCTGCCTCACGCGCTTCGGCTATATAAGGATTGGCATAATAGCCGATCGCCTCGAGGGCCAACTCGCTCAGGCGCTGCTGGATTTCAGTGCCGCGAATTTTCAGAATCGAGGCCTCCGGACCGGGTGCTCGGCCCGCTGTTTCATCTGCGACGATGCGTAGCACAAGAGATTCGAGCGCCAATATCTCAATTTCCAAATCCGCCACCTTGCCAGCGAAGATGTCGTCTTCAGCAAGGCTGCCTTCGCCAACCGGCTCCGACCGGGCAATAGCCTTGAGCTGGCGTAGCTCCTGCTTGGAGCGACCGACGGCTGCGATGCCCGTGCGCTCGTGACCGAGCAAATACTTGGCGTAGGTCCAGCCTTTGTTCTCCTCGCCGATCCGATTGGCTTGTGGCACGCGTACATTGTCAAAAAATACGTCGTTGATTTCTGTGCCGCCATCCACAGTGCGGATCGGGTGTACCTCGATGCCCGGCGAGCGCATGTCAATTAGCAAGAAGGAGATACCCTCTTGTGGCTTACCCTCCGTCGAAGTACGCACAAGGCAGAAAATCATGTCGGCATATTGCGCCAAGGTAGTCCAAGTTTTCTGACCGGTGACAATATAATCATTGCCGTCTGGCGCCGCCTTGGTAGCAAGCGAGGCGAGATCAGAACCCGAACCGGGTTCGGAATAACCCTGGCACCACCAATTCTCGCTGGAGAGAATGCGTGGCAGGTAATGTTCCTTTTGTACTGCACTGCCGAAAGCCATGATCACCGGCGCCACCATGGAAAGACCGAAAGGCATGATGCGCGGCGCTGAGGCGGCAGCAAGCTCTTCCTCAAAGAGGTGGCGCTGCAAAGGTGTCCAACCGGTGCCACCATGCTCTAACGGCCAACCCGGCGCGATCCAGCCCTTTTTGTAGAGAATTTTTTGCCAACGAACGTAATCCTCCTTTACCAGCCGCTGACGGTGCTCGACCTTGGATTGGATGTCGACGGGCAATTTGGCTCGGATGAAGTCGCGAACTTCCTGTCGAAAGGCTAAATCAGTGCTGGAGAGAGACAATTCCATCTCTACAGGTCTCCAAAACCTTTGCCGGCTTCGGCCAGGTCCCTTAAAAGCGGCGCCGGCTCAAGCCAGTCGCCATACTTATCATAAAGAGTGCTTATGACGTCATAGACTTGTTTGAGGCCGACCGAATCAGCGTAGAACATCGGCCCTCCTCGCTGGCGTGGAAAGCCATAACCGTGGAGCCACACTGTATCGATATCACCAGGACGCTGGGAGATACCCTCGGTGAGTATCTTCGCTCCCTCATTGATCATAGTGTAGATGCATCGCTCGACGATCTCCTGCTCACCGATGGCACGGCGATCAAAACCGAGCTCCTCTGAGACATCTAAAATGAGCTGTTCGATCTCAGGGTCGGGGACCGGTGCTCGGCTACCTTCCTTATAGAGATACCAGCCGGCGGAGGTCTTCTGGCCGAAGCGCCCTTTTTCGCAGATGCGATCGGCGATCGGCGAATAGCGCAGATTGTTGGGCTTATCCTTGTTGCGCGCTTTGCGGATCAGCCAGCCAACATCCAGGCCAGCAAGATCACCCATGGCAAAGGGCCCCATGGGAAAGCCAAAGTTGAAAATCGCTTTATCAACTTCCTGAGGCAATGCGCCTTCCTCAAGGAGGAAATTGGCCTGTCGTGTATAGGCGTGCAGCATGCGATTGCCAACGAATCCGTCGCATACTCCGACCAGTACACCAACCTTGCCAAGTTTCTTGGCAAGCGCCATGATGGTAGAAATGGTCTCGTCTGAAGTCTTGTAGCCCCGCACATTCTCCTGCAAGCGCATAACATTGGCTGGACTGAAGAAATGAGTGCCGATGACCTTCTCCGGCCGCCCCGTTGCCGATGCAATCTCGTTGACGTCAAGGGTCGAGGTATTAGTGGCAAGAATAGTCTTGGCCGGCATCAGACCATCCAATTCGTTGAACAATTGCTTTTTGACGTCCATCTTTTCGAATACTGCTTCAATCACAACATCCGGCTCGCCGAGTTGATTGAAATCTGCAATTCCAGAAATCAAAGACATGCGACCATCCATCTCGTCCTGCGAAATGCGTCCTTTAGCGACACTCGCAGCGTAATTCTTACGTATGACCCCGAGGCCTTTTTGTAGGAACTCGTCTTTGGTCTCCAGCACAGTGACCGGAATGCCTGCATTGGCGAAATTCATTGCGATGCCAACGCCCATAGTGCCGCAGCCGACAACCGCGGCGTATTCAATATTCTGCTTAGCAGTGTCCTTCGGCAGACCGTCAATCTTGGTGGCGGCGCGCTCAACGAAGAAGGCATGACGCAGCGCACGCGACTGGTCGGAAGCCACGAGGCGCTTGAAGGTGTCGCGCTCAAATTGGAGACCATCGTCGAATTCCTTGAAAAGGCAGGATTCAACGCATTCCACTGCCGCATACGGCGCGTCCAACCCGCGCGCCCGGCGCGCCATGCTCTTGCGATAACCCTCAAATATATCTGGTTTTTCACGTGCTGGCCCGAGATTATCTTCGCGCGCCCGAGTTGGACGAAGAGCGCCATTGCCTTCCGGCAAGCTGCCGCAGAATTTCACCGCCGCCTCGACAAGATCACCATCGGCCAGGAAATCAACTAACCCAAGCTCCTTCGCCTTCTCTGCCTTTAACGGTTTGCCGCTCACAATTACGTCCAGCGCCCGTTCAACGGCGATAACGCGCGGCAGACGCTGCGTGCCGCCGGCACCCGGAATTATTCCAAGGCTAACCTCAGGCAAGCCAAGATTAGCACCGGCCTGGGCCACCCGATAATGACAGCCGAGGGCGAGCTCCAGACCACCGCCTAGCGCATTGCCATGAATTGCAGCGACTATAGGCCTTTCTGCTGCCTCGATCATGTTAATGATCTCCGGCAACGAAGGCGGTTTCATAGAGTTAGGCGTGCCGAATTCCGAAATATCTGCGCCAGCAGAGAACATACGGCCTGCTCCGATGAGCACGATAGCGGTGACCTCAGCATCTTCCATAGCGTCGCGAAAAGCCTTGTTCAGAGCTGTTCTCAGCGCCAAACCAAGGCCATTTACCGGCGCATTATCAAGCGTGAGCACAGCCACTCCAGAAATTTTCGATGTCGTGACCTTGCTCATTCTACCGCTTTCCTTCCGATCTAACTGGGGTACAGCTTCATTGCTACTGTCGTGGGGGGAACGTACACTGTTTTCAGGTCACCCGCCAAGAAGGGCCTTACGATAACTGGCTCTCGGGGGCTCCGTTACGTGAAGGATTGAAACAGGATTTGGGAGTTTACTCATCATGCGAATATTCGGAATCCTCGCCTGCGTCGTTGGCTTGGTTGCCGGTGGTTTCTTCGCCACCTCAAATAGCAGCGCTCATGCCGTCGAAACAGTCAAAATTGGTTTAATTGAGCCTTTGTCAGGTCCGATCGCCGCGGTCGGCACCGATGCGTTGCAAGCTATGGAGACCGCGGCGGAGCAGATAAATACCAGTGGTGGTGTACTCGGCGGGCGTATGCTCGAGATTGTGCCGCTCGACAACGCCATGAGCGCAGAAAAGACTACCCAGCAGTTGAAGAAGGCCGTCGACCTAGGACTCAGCTTCATCGCTCAAGGCATCGGTTCCAACCACGCCCTCAACATCATCCAATTCATCGGCAAGCACAACAAACGCAATCCCGACAAAGCGATGCTGTTCCTCAATCATTCAGCGATCACCACAGCCTTTACTAACGAGCTGTGCTCCTTCTGGCATTTCCGTTTTGACGCCAATGTCGACATGAAAGTCGCTGGGCTAGTGACGCAGATGGGCCGAGATGTGGGCATCAAAAAGGTCTATATGCTGAACCAAAATTACGCCTATGGGAAAAGCTTCCAGGCTGCGGCACATGCGTTGATAAAAGAACGCACGCCTAATATTGAGATCGTCGGCGACGAACTGATTGTGCCTTTCGGCAAAACACAAGACTTCACACCCTTCATCGCCAAGATTAAGGCATCAGGCGCGGATACGGTTCTCACTGGTAATTGGGGTCCCGATTTGGTGCGTCTTATCAAATACGCTGCGGGCGCTAATCTGCCGGTGCAGTTCTACACCATCTATGGCGGACTGACCTCTTCGGTCGCAGGTTACGGCGCCGATGCGCACAAAATTTCGCTCAAGCAAATTAACGAATATCACGAGAACGACGGCAACATCGCCGCCGATGCGCTAGCTTTTGGCAATGCGTATTTGGAGAAATACAAGGACACTTGGTATTCGGACCGCTATCGCTGGTTGGTCGGCATGCTGGCCGCAGCAATTGACAAGGCTGGGAGCGACGATCCAGTCGCCGTGGGTCAGGCGCTTGAGGGTCTGACCTTCCCGGGACCACTCGGAGAGGTCCAGATGCGCGCGTCAGATCATCAAATCCAGACGCCGCTCATGGTCAGCAGCCTCTCCCGCGACTACAAAATGCCGATCATGTACAAGGGCAACAACTTCAAGATAGCCTTTGCCACAGATGGTGTGATCAACCGCGAGGATACCACGCTACCAACAACATGTGACATGCAACGGCCCTAACCTCCGCTTAGCGCTAGTCTAGACACTGTCGGTCCTCCGTCCCCACGCCGGGGGACGGAGGACCGAAGTCTTTTGGCGTCGCGGGCATTGGTGCGACGGATAGCAATTTGGAAGTTTTTGTTTTTTCACTTTTCAACGGCGTCCTCTACGGGATGTTGTTATTTCTGCTGGCGAGCGGCCTTACACTGATCTTCAGCATGATGGGCGTTTTGAATTTCGCCCATGCTAGCTTCTTCATGCTTGGCGCTTATTTCGCCTATCAAATAAGTCAGCCTTTGGGCTTCTGGTCGGCACTAATCGCAGCACCTATTTTGGTCGGCCTGCTCGGTGCTGCGGTCGAACGGTACATGCTGCGCCCAGTACACCGTTTCGGTCATGTCGCCGAGCTTCTTTTCACATTCGGCCTCGCCTTCGTCATCGAGGAACTGGTGCAGATGGTCTGGGGCAAAGTGCCAGTGCCTTATGATGTCCCGGAATCAATGAACATCACTGCTTTCGCTTGGCAGGGTCTTGATTACTCGGCCTATCGTCTGTTCATGCTGGTTATTTCGGTTGGCATTTTCGTCGCTCTCTTTTTCGGGCTGACACGTACGCGCATCGGCCTTATTATCCGCGCCTCGCTCACCCATCCCCATATGGCTGCCGCTCTCGGACATGATGTACCGAAGATCTTCATGTGGACCTTCGGGGTTGGTTGCGCGCTGGCAGGGATCGCAGGCGTGATTGGCGGTAATGTGCTTGGCACCGAGCCCGGCATGGCAATCCAGCTCGGTCCGATAGTCTTTGTCGTCATTGTCGTCGGTGGTCTCGGCTCGCTGAGCGGGGCGCTGATAGCCTCGCTCTTCATCGGCATTCTCAACAATATGGCTATTTCCTATGACTTCTCGCTCTATCCCATATTCAAGGAACTAGGAGTGGAACGGAACGTAGAGGGAGTACTCGCCGACCTTGTCAACCTGACCACTGGCTCCATTGCGCCACTGCTGCCCTATCTTTTGCTGGTCCTCATGCTGATCTTCCGCCCACGCGGGCTCTTCGGAATGCGAGACGTCTGACAATGCCGGACCCAAGAAAATTAGGCATTGGTGCGTTGATTGTAGCGCTTCTCATAGTGTTACCAATGATGATTAGCTCGTCTTTTGCACTCTCGGTGATGAACCAGATCGGTATCGCGATCATCTTTGCTCTCGCCTTCAACATGCTGCTGGGCCAAGGGGGCATGCTGTCCTTTGGTCATGCAGTCTATTTCGGCCTCGCCGGATTCGTGACAGCGCATGTGATAAATGGCATGCACGTCGATGCGTTCCCATATATCCCCGTGACCCTAATTCCTCTTGTTGGTGGCATCGCGGGGCTTTTCTTTGGAATCGTTGTCGGCTTTGTCTCGACCCGGCGCGCCGGCACTGCTTTTGCTATGATTTCTCTTGGTTTCGCAGAGCTGGTGACGGGATTGACGCTAATCATCGTTTTCTTCTTTGGTGGCGAGGAAGGCGTGCAGACCGACCGCTGGGTGCGCGAAGAATGGTTTGGCATCACCTATGGCCCAGACATCCAGGTCTATTACCTGATTGCCGCCTGGTGCGTGATCGCCGCAATCTTAATGTATGCCCTAACTCGCACCCCCTTCGGACGCATGTCGAATGCCGTGCGCGACAATCCAGAGCGGACTCAGTTCATCGGTTACAACACACACCGGTTACGCTGGCTTGCTTTCGCGCTCTCCTCATTCTTCGCAGGGCTGGCGGGGGCACTCCATGCCATAAATGTAGAACATGTCGGCTTCGAGACGGTGGGCCTCGGACAGTCAGCAGTCATTCTGATTATGGTCTACATCGGGGGCACCGGCCATTTTGCCGGGCCCATATTGGGTGCCATCCTAATCACTTTGCTGAATGCCTATCTGAGTGACGTGTCACCAGCCTGGTACCTCTATCTCGGTCTCATCTTCGTGTTAATCGTAATGTTCGCACCAGGCGGCCTTGCTGGGCTGATCATGATGCATGAGCCAATCCGCCGCACTGCGCCATACCTGCTTTGGCAAATGGCACCAGCCTACGGCGCGGCCCTTGGCACCAGCCTGGTGGGACTTGCAGGTGCCATCGGCCTAATTGAGATGATCTATTTCCGCAGCACGACAGTGTCGCTAGATAGCGCCCTAGTTCTATACGGCATCGAGCTGGATACGGGGGATATCTGGCCCTGGTTGATCTGCGCCGCGCTCGGAGCTGCTGGTGGCTATGGCTGCAAAATGACCTATCCACGCGTTGCTGAGGCTTATAGCGCGGCGATGCATGAAGCCCGTGCGCTGGTGACAACATGACTCCAGCGATTGAATTCCGGGGCGTGCAGAAAAACTTTGGCCCAACTGAGGTGATTCGGGGCATCGACCTCGTTATTCAGCCCGGTGAAATTCATGCGATGATCGGCCCCAATGGAGCCGGCAAATCAACCCTCTTCAATTTAGTAACAGGTCGCTACCATGTCAGCGCCGGGCACATCGCGCTCAATGGTGAGGACATCACCAACCGTGCACCCCACGATATCTCCCGCAAAGGCCTCAGCCGCAGCTTCCAGGTCACCAATATCTTCCACCGCATGAGCGTTTACGAGAATGTGCGTTGCGCCATGCTGTGGAATCTCGGTTATCGCTACAAATTCTGGCAATCCGTCAGGAACAAGCGAGACCTTACAGAACGCACCGATGAGGTGCTTGCACAAACTGGCCTCTCTTCCAGAAGCACAGTGCTAGCAGGACTTTTGTCTTATTCCGATCAACGCGCGCTTGAGATCGCTATAACCATCGCCGGCGGTGCTAACGTAGTGTTACTCGACGAGCCAACCTCCGGCATGAGCAGTGCCGAGACCGAGCAAGCAGTAACGCTGATTCGCGACATCTCGGCAACTCGCACCATGGTCATCGTCGAGCATGACATGGGGGTTGTGTTCGACCTCGCCGACCGTATTTCGGTACTGGTGTATGGCAAGATAATTGCCACAGGCACGCCAGCGCAAATTCGCGCTAACACCAAGGTCCAAGAAGCCTATCTCGGCACCGACGCAGAGCCCTGACATGTTAGAGGTACGGAACCTTCATGCCTATTATGGCAAGAGTCACATCCTGCAGGGGGTTGACCTCGAGGTGCGGGAAGGCGAGATCATCAGCCTATTGGGACGTAATGGCGTCGGGCGCTCTACAACGCTCAAGGCAATCATCGGAGAGGTCGAGCCGCAAGGCTCGATCAGTTTTAGGGGCGAGGAAATTGCCGGGCGCAAGAGCCACGTAATCGCTCGGAAGGGTATTGGATATGTACCTGAGAACCGCGACATCTTTCCAACGCTAACGGTGCGTCAAAACCTTATCCTTGGCCAAAAATCAGCACGTCCGTCGGGCCGTTGGACCGTTGATAGCGCCTTTGATCTCTTCCCCAATCTTCGAGAACGCGCCGATATCGCAGCCGGTGTTCTCTCCGGTGGCGAACAGCAGATGCTCACCATCTGCCGTACAATGATGGGTGATCCGCAATTGGTGATGATCGACGAACCAACAGAAGGCCTCGCTCCGCAGATCGTCAAGCGCGTCGGCCAACTAATTGAGGAAATTGCATCACACGGCGTCGCTATACTCCTCGTGGAACAAAAGCTCACGATCGCACTGCACATCTCCGCCCGGGTCTACATTATGGGTCATGGCCGCATCGTCTTCGAAGGCTCACCCAACGACCTCCGAGCCAACGATCAGGTCAGAAGGGAGTGGCTGGAAGTTTAAGAACCTGCGCCGAGGCCCAGCGCAAAAAATTACTAGAAAAACAACGCTACACCTGCATTGCGACTTTATGGGAGTGGTCACGTCGGGATGAACATAGAATTCGTGCCACACCGTTCAACCAAAAAGCTGGTATGTGCCGGGTACGCCCTGTCGGCGGCTGATTGGGTGCCATTGTCAATTCAGGCATGCGAAAGTGCCGGTGGACTCATAGATACGGCAATGACAGATTATGCTCCTATTAGCTCCTGCGTGCGATCCAGAAAGTGACAATCCCATGATTAAGAATTGTTGTTAATGGACGCGACCGGCCGACTGTGCAGCGACTACCGAGTTAATCCTTTGGTTTGCATGGGAGGACCAAAAAAATTCGTGGACGCCGAAGAACGACCCACCCATATTGGAAAAATCATGAAACTTGGAATATTTCTCAGCACACAGTTTCCACCAGGTACGGCCCTAGAGCCAGAAATCGACAACATCTTGGCACAGGTTCAAACGGCTAGGAAAGCCGGACTTAGTTCGGTTTGGGTTGGCCAGCACATCGCTTCTGGACCCCTACAAATGTTTCAAATGTTGCCACTTTTGGCCCGTATTGTGCCGGAAGCCGAGGGCATGACGATTGGCAGCAGTGTAGTTCTCCTCTCCATGCAAAACCCGCTTCAAGTCGCAGAAGAAATGGCAACCCTCGATTGGCTTTCCGGCGGGCAGCTCGTGATGGGGGCAGGAATTGGCTATCGCAAGGAAGAATTTGAAGCGGCTGGCGTAGCCATGAACACTCGCGGCCAACGGTTCGAGGAAGCGCTTGATATTGTGCGCCGATGCTGGAGAGGTGGAGAAATCGATTTTTCAGGAAAATACTTTAAGTTCAGCCAGCTAGTGCCAAGTCTACAACCTATGCAACCAAGCGGCCCACCAATTTGGATTGCGGGAGAAGTTGAAGCCGCAATTCGCCGCGCAGCAGTTTTCGGAGATGCCTGGATTCCACTTCCAATCCCAAATCGAAAAACACTGATCCCGCTTCTCAAACTATATAGAAAAGAGCGCTCTATAGCCAATCTCGAGCCGGTGAAAGAGCAACCGCTTATGCGTGAGGTATATGTCGGCCGCGACTCCGTCACGGCCTTTAATGAATGCGCCGGTGCACTCAAATATAAATATCAAGCTTATGCCGGCTGGGGTCAGAAAGAGAGCGCGACATCGAGCACCGATTTCAACGCCGATTTTCGAAATTTTGCACAAGACCGCTTTATCATCGGTGACCAAGAAACGGTGCACCAAGAATTGAAACAATATCGCGACGAACTTGGAATAGATCATATGATTTGCCGTGTTCAGTGGCCAGGGCTCAGCCAGATGCAAGTGCTTGCAACCATTGAGCGGCTGGGCACCTGCGCCAAGGAACTCTGATTATCTGTCAGCGCTATTAACGGCCCAACAATCAAAGTTCTGGCGCTAGGCCATAGACGAAAAATTTGTTCGTCTTTCCCTGCTGCTCGTCGATGTGTAGTTAGAATAGACCCTTCAAACTCCCGGAAAGGAATAGCCCTTCAACTGCTCGCGCAAGTTCAGCTTAGAGACCTTGCCAGTCGCAGTGTAGGGTAATTCATTCAGGATTATGAGGTCGTCGGGAAGCCACCATTTGGCGACCTTGTCAGCAAGAAACTCCTTCACCTCATCCAGTGTCGGAGCGGATTCGCCTTGGGCAGGCACGGCCACCAACAAGGGGCGCTCATCCCATTTCGGGTGAGGCATGCCGATCACTGCAGCTTCCCGAATGGCCGGATGTCCCATCGCCGCGTTTTCAAGGTCAATCGAGCTAATCCATTCACCGGCGGATTTGATCACGTCCTTGCTGCGATCAACGACGTTCATGATTCCATTCTCGTCCAACGTGACAACATCACCGGTGCGAAACCAGCCATCCTCAGTGAAGGATTTCGCCGTTGCCTCTGGGTCGTTGTAATAAGAGCTCGCGGTCCATAGCCCACGCACCAACAATTCGCCAAACGCGTTGCCGTCCTCCGGAAGCCGATTGTTCTCTTGATCAACAATTTTCTTCTCAACACCGAAGACCGCCCGGCCCTGAGTTGTCTTGATGGCACGGCGCTCCTCCTTGGATAGAACATCCATTGAAGGCAGCAGAGTGCCTATTGTACCGATCGGGCTGAGTTCAGTCATACCCCAAGCGTGATGGACATTAACACCAAACTTGTCCTCATACGCCTCGATCATCGAGGCCGGAAAAGCAGAGCCGCCGACCACGAGAGTCTCAAAACCCTCGGGCTTCCTCCCGCGCTTCTGCATTTCGCTCAAAAGCAGCATCCAAAGCGTCGGCACGCCGGCTGCCTTGTCGACCTTCTCCGCATCCATCAAGTCGAAGATTGCGTCGCCCTGGTAACTCGGTCCAGGCAGTACCAGCTTAGCGCCCGTCATGGCACAGCCGTAGGGCAAGCCCCAGGCGTTAACGTGGAACATCGGTACAAGCGAAAGATAACGTGAGCGAGTGTTGGGCCCGGCACCGCCGGCAGCACAAACAGCGAAGGTGTGCAATACAGTGGAGCGGTGGCTGTAGAGCACACCCTTCGGATTTCCTGTGGTGCCCGAAGTGTAGCAAAGGGATGAAGCGGTGTGTTCGGCGAATTCGGGCCAGGTGTAATCCCCGTTTTCCGAAGCGAGTAGCTCCTCGTAGCAAAGCGCGTTGTCGAGCTTGGTTTCAGGCATATGCTCCTTTTCGGTCATAATCACATAGCCCGCTACGTTTGGCAGATGTGCCGCCAGCGCTTCAAGAAGCGGTACGAAGGTTAAGTCGATGAAGACATATTTGTCTTTCGCGTGATTAATCACGTAGACGATCTGCTCGTGGAATAGTCGGGGATTGATAGTGTGGCAAACCGCACCCATGCCAGAGACCCCAAAATATAGCTCGAAATGGCGGTAGCCATTCCAAGCGATGGTGGCGATGCGCTCTCCCTTTCCGACACCAAGGCGCGTCAGTGCTTGGGCAAGCTGCTTAGATCGATAGTTCGCTTCTGCCATGGAATAACGATGAATGGGCCCTTCGACCGAGCGTGAAACAATCTCGGATTTAGAATGATAGCGCGCGCCAAACTCGATCAACGACGAGATCAGCAATGGCCGGTCCATCATCAATCCATCCATGGCTGTGTTCCTCCTAATTTCCGTTCTTTTGTGAGCTAACTTTTTGGGTAGCCCAGCGTGCTTAGCGCTTTGGAGATGACATCCAGGAGCGCCGGATCGTCGATCGTCGCCGGCACCTTATATGCTTGGCCATCAGCGACCTTCTGCATGGTACCACGCAGAATCTTGCCGGAGCGGGTCTTGGGCAGGGCAGAAACTACTGCGGCATTCTTGAAAGCAGCGACTGGGCCGATGCGCTCGCGCACCATAGCGACAACATCACCAACAATCTCTCCATGCTCCCTGTTAACACCAGCATTGAGCACAAGAAACCCCAGCGGCAACTGCCCCTTGAGTTGATCTGCGACACCAATCACGGCGCATTCCGCCACATCTGCATGTTCCGCCAGCACCTCCTCCATCGCGCCAGTAGACAGACGGTGTCCTGCAACATTAATAATATCGTCGGTACGCGACATAACATAAACATAACCGTCTTCATCAATGAAGCCAGCATCTGCGGTTTTATAATAGCCTGGGTACTCTTTGAGATAGGCCTCTATAAAACGTTCCCTTGCGTTCCACAGAGTCGGGAAAGTGCCGGGTGGCAGCGGAAGCTTGATCACCAAGGAGCCGATTTCGCCAGCTTTTGTTTCTTCGCAATTCTCGTCGACCGCTCGCACATCCATACCAGGCACAGGCCGGGCAGGTGAGCCATCCTTGATCGGCAATTGCTCGATGCCAACGCAATTGGCGCAGATCGACCACCCGGTTTCAGTTTGCCACCAATGATCGATTACCGGTACGCCAAGTTTGTCCTCGGCCCAATGCAACGTGTCTGGATCCGTTCGCTCGCCAGCGAGAAAGAGGGTACGGAAGTTGGATAAATCGTAATCCTTAATCCGCGTACCCATGGGGTCATCGCGCTTTATGGCTCGAAAAGCAGTGGGTGCTGTAAACATGGCGGCAATCTTATGATCTGCAATGACTCGCCAAAAAGCGCCAGCATCCGGCGTACCCACCGGCTTGCCTTCGTATAGGACGGTAGTGTTGCCGTGAATCAGTGGGCCATAGACGATATAGGAATGGCCAACTACCCAACCGACATCGGAGGCGGCCCAAAAGGCCTCACCCGGATCGACACCGTAAATGTTCTTCATTGTCCAATAGAGTGCCACTGCATGGCCGCCGTTGTCGCGTACCACACCCTTTGGCTGACCGGTAGTGCCTGAAGTGTAAAGAATGTAAAGCGGATCGGTCGCCGCGACGGGAATACAGTCCGCTGGCTCAGCAGCCGCCACGGCCTCACACCAATCCGAGTCGCGCTCCGGCATTAGCTCAGCCACTTTCTGTTCTCGTTGCAGAATGATGCAGCTTTCCGGCTTGTGCTTGGCGCGTTCAATAGCCTCGTCGAGCAGCGGTTTATAGGCAACTACCCGGGAACCCTCGATACCACAGCTCGCCGAAACGATTACCTTAGGGGCACAATCGTCGATGCGAACGGCAAGCTCGTTTGCAGCGAAGCCGCCGAAAACTACCGAATGGACAGCGCCAAGTCGGGCACACGCGAGCATAGCAATCGCCGCCTCAGCCACCATCGGCATATATATGATTACTCGGTCACCAGGGCCAACGCCGCGCAAGGCAAGTGCCCCAGAGAATCGCGCCACTTCGTCGAGCAATTTGCTGTAGCTATAGGTAGTGACGCTGCCAGTTACCGGTGAATCGTGAATAAGTGCCGGCTGGCTACCGCGCCCATTTGCAACATGNCGATCAAGGGCATTATNGCATGTGTTGAGCCTACCACCAGCGAACCAGCGGTANAAAGGCGCTTGCGTATCATCAAGCACCTTATCCCATTTTTTTTCCCAGTCGATNGCCTCAGCTGCCTCAGCCCAAAAGGCTTCCGGGTCGGCCAACGCGCGCGCGTAGACCTGATCAAATATCTTACTCATACCGGTTTTACTCTCCCTACGGATTTATTGTCTTTACGTTTCAATGGGCAAATTGCAAACTATCAAGAAAGGAGGAGGAATCGACAGATTTTGTGAAAGGAGGCGGAAGCATTCACGGAACCCGTGATGAGGTGCAAGCAAATTTGGAGCCATCAAGAAAACCACGAGCAATCTCATGATCGGCTATATCTAACGTTTCAACCCGTGCTGTATCTCCTCGCGTAAAGAGAACACAAGCGGCGGTATCTCCCTGCAGTTGTCACTCAGCTGCAAGCCTCCCACTCACGGACGAGATTGTTCAAATAACTTCGCCAGCACCTCTTCCCAGTTAGAGAAGAAGAGTTAGCAGCAAGGTGCAAAATACGCGGAGTACACCCCATCAAACCACTACCCGTTCACGCTTATAGGGCACACCAGTAATTGGTGTTGCTTCGAACTCTCGGGCATAGCGATGACCGGCATAGACAGCATGAGCCACCGTTGCAGGCGCCAGCGCGTCGCCAATACGAGTGAGACTGTGCCAGGGCGCTTCAGACCGCTCTCTCAAATCTAGCCACAGGTCATCATTGGAGGTTCGCGAAGTAACCAGCACTATCGCCGAATGTGCGCTTTCCTGTTCCTCGCCTGTATAGACGCAGGCATGACGCGCCACACCCTCAATAGCGAGTAGCCGCCGACCGACCGTTACGGTCACTCCTACCTCCAGCACACGGCGTTGAATGGCGGGCTGCTCAAGAGTGTTTTCAGTCCAGGGCGAAACCATGGTGTAGGGTGTCATGAGCTCCGTTTCCAAACCCATGGCTGCCAGTGCCTCAGCAATTAGCCCCGCCATAAGGTAACCATCGTCGTCATAGATCAGTACGGATCCCACCGCGGGCACATTCCCTGCCATAATGTCGTCGGGGGTGAAGACCGCTAACCCGCCATCCTCCATGTCCATGGGATAGCGTTGATGCCGGCCCATACCGTCAAGCCGCCAATGGGCGCCGGTAGCGATGACGACATGATCAGCGCCCAACGCAGCAACCGCATCCGCATCCAGCTCACTGGCGAGATAGGTCTCGACATTGGCAAGCTTGGTGAAGGCATCGAGACGGTGCTCAACAACACGTCGATAAGAAGCCATACCGGGGAGTTTCGATTCTCCGCAGATGCGCCCGCCGAATGCCTCGCTCGCTTCCGCCAGGATGACGTCATATCCCCGCTGGCCGAGCGCACGGGCACATTCGAGGCCGGCCGGGCCACCGCCGACAACCAAAACGCTGTCCTTTGAGGATGCTGGGGCGATCTGCTCCGGATGCCAGCCTTTGCGCCATTCCTCGCCCATGGTTGGATTTTGGGTGCAGCGTATCGGCGAGTAGGTCATGTCACCAGAGACGCAGATATTGCAGCCGATACATTCCCGAATTTCCTCAATCCGCCCCTCTTTGATCTTCTGGGGCAAAAAGGGATCGGCGATCGATGGCCTAGCTGCGCCAATAAAATCAAGCGTTCCGTTAGCAACAAGTTTTGCCATGCGGTCGGGCGAAGTGTAGCGCCCTACGCCGACCACGGGCTTGGTGGTGAGGGATTTGACGAATTGGATGTAGCGTTCCTGATAACCCTCCTCGGCAAAGCGAGCAGTCTGTGAATCATTTTTCCAATCGCTGATATTTACGTCCCACAGATCGGGCAGATCGGCGAGTATGGTAATGACCTCGGGCGCCTCGCCCTCAGCCAGCATACCATCCGGTCCCAACAGTTCGTCGACCGCCAGCCGCACCGCGACGGCGCAAGTATCGCCAACAGCGTCCTTGGTATCCTCGATCAACTCGCGTAGGAGGCGCACACGGTTCTCCAGCGCGCCACCATATTCATCGCGGCGCTTATTGTAGCGCGGTAACAGAAAATGCTGCGCCACTGAAAGGTCGTGCCCAGCATAGACATACACGATGTCGTAACCGGCGCGCTTGGCAAGTAGCGCCGAGGTACGGTGACTTCGACGCACTTCGCGAATATCGCTCAGATCCATCTCGTAGCCCTGGACCGGTGCGAATGAAACCAGCGCCTGCGCGCTCGGCCCCATCGGCGGGACACGGCTTGCATGGTTGGCGCACGCGATTCCCTGTTGGCAGAGCTCGATAGCAGCCAGCGAGCCGTGTTCATGCACCGCGTCAACCATGCGAGCATGATAGGGAATGTCACTCTCGTCCCACATCCGTCCTTCTATTGCCGGGGTGAAATCGGTGGTGTGATCAATCTCGACCTCTTCCGTCGAGACCACCGCCCAGCCGCCTTCGGCCTTAATGCCACGCATCGCAGCCATGCCGCGCGGCTGTCGCTCGCCCATGCCGTTGCAGTGAGGTACTTGATAAAATCGGTTGCGAGCCGTTACAGGGCCGATCCGAACTGGTTCGAAAAGAATATCGAAAACGGGATCGCGCTCACTCATGGTTGCCACCTATTCGTCTATGAGGCCAAGTTGGCAAACAAAATTAGCCAAATATAACAATCGCACTCCCCAAGTTCCTTACCGTCAGGAGCGGTCACGGGCGCTCGAGCATATTCGCGCTTATAGCCTTGAAGGACAGCCAAGTGTTTGCCGCGAAAAGCATCTCCGAAGAAAAAATTCTTATCAAATTTTGCTGCTTCATACTCCGTAGCCTTTAAGTCATAGGCTTCGCAGGTAAAGTGCACTATGCGCTCTGTCTCGGCCATTGGAACCTCCATTGGTATCCGCCCGAGCGAGGAGCGCTTGGCGTTCAGCCGATATTCCTAAATTGAAGCTCAAATTCAACTCCGTTATTGGATAAAATTTTTGCATTGAAAACCTACGAATACTGAAAATCAGTTGGCATCGTTGAGAACTCCTTGAAAAACAACTAACAAGGCTAGCCACCCCCCCTGGTTTCTGTGCCGGTTGTGCCGCCGTGGTGTGAAGGCCACCGCCGTTCATTAGATAACCTGCGGTACGGTGTGGTCGTAATCACACCAGCGTCACATCAAGCGGATAAGGATGTACTGAAGAAATGACTTCGTACTTTGCAACATCAGAATAGTGGTCAGCACCATGATTTAGCTCACCAGTTTGCAAGTTTAATACCCAATACCCGATAACGTGGTTAACTGACACGACCTGGTCCGTCTCTATACCTAATTACCCAGCGAGTTGTTAAACCAAGGCACTATGTTACAGAAGTGCTTCGAAATAGGCAGGTTTGGGTTACATTCTCGCCCGCGCCATCACGCGCAAACGAAGAGAGAGTTGGCGAATGAACAAAGACGGTTTGATCTATTTGGTGTGGAGCGATCTGGTCGGCATGGCCCGCACAAGAGGTGTGCCGATTGCAGATTTTGACAGACGGCTTGAAAGCGGACTTGGCTGGGCCAATGCCGGCCAGGCGATGACACCGTTTGAGCATCTCGCCGACAACCCATGGGGGCCGGTAGACGAGGTACGCCAAATCCCCGATCCAGAGACGCGGTTCACAATCCCGGGCAACGACATGAATCCGGTATTACACGCAGTGATCTGCGATTCGCGAGCCGCACCGGGCAAAAACTGGAACGCCTGTGTGCGGCAGTTTTGCCGCGAAGCAGTCGCCGAGCTTAAATCGGAAACAGGGCTCGATCTTATCGCCGCCTTCGAGCTCGAATTTCTAATCGAAAGCGAGGATTTTCACCCGGAAGCGCCCTTTTCTTTCCGCGCCGCTGCCGTTAATCATAACTTTCTCACTGGGTTGGAGCATATGCTCACCTCAGCTGGCTTCACGCCAGAGACGGTCGAGCCGGAATATGGCCGCGGCCAATATGAAATAAGTTGTCAGCCGCGCACTGCCCTCAAAGCCGCCGACGCGGCACTTGTCTCTTGCGAAATCGCGCGCGAGGCGGCACGCCGCTTTGGGCTTCGCGCCAGTTTCACTCCCAAACCGACGCCGAATCATGTCGGCAATGGCTGTCACATTCACCTCAGCCTCGCCGACAAACAGGGGCACAATGTCAGCAGTGATCGCTCCGGGCCGCTCGGCCTCGGTAAAACCGCGGCGCAGTTTTGCGCGGGTGTGCTCAAGCATATGGAGGCAGTGCTTGCTTTTACCGCACCTTCACCGATCTCCTATCACCGACTGGGGCCGCATCATTGGAGCACCGGATATCGTTGCATCGGTTTGCAAAATCGAGAAGCGGCCCTTCGCGTCATGCCGGGCATCTCGCACGATCCGGAAAAGGCAGCCAGGGGTTTTAATATTGAAATGCGCGCAGCCGACTGCACTGCCTCGCCCTATCTCGCCCTCGGCGTCCTAACGCGTGCCGGTCTCGAAGGCATTCGCGGAGAATTTGAATTGCCGTCACCAGCAAAAATCGACCCCGCCAGTATGACAGCAGAGGAACGAGCCGAAGCCGGCATAACTGCTTTGCCGGTGAGCCTCGACGCGGCGCTGAAGGCGCTGAAAGCAGACGAGGTTGCACGCACCTGGTTTACCGACGATCTCTATAATACCTTTCTAAGCATCAAGAGCTGGGAGGCCGATTATGCCCGAAGCACCGCCCCGGACCAGACCTTTGCACGTTACCGCCACGCTTATTGAGTGAGCCACTCAGGCAGTCGCACCAGGTGGAATCAACAAATCCTGCTGGGCAAGCAAGAGATGGTTATTCATTCGGACGACAGCGGTCTCCGGCTCCCGCTGTCGGATGGCATCGAATATCTCTCGGTGATGGGCATTATATTCTCTGATGCGTATCGGCGTAAGGATGGCGCCCTTCACAGATTGCCAACGATCATGGGTGCGCACATGGTTGATCTGGCCATAGATCCTAATCATCAACGGATTTCGCGTGCCTTCACCAATGGCTAAGTGAAAAATTTTATCCCAATGGGAGAAAATCTCTTCGTCGTGCTCAGCACCTTCCATATGCTCCAGTGAATTCTCCAGGCCGGTAATGTCACGCGCTGTCATATTGCGGGCAGCGAGACGGACCATCTGCGCCTCAAGTGCAAGCCGCACCTCAAGCAATTGTAACGGGCTGGTGATTTCCGCCACATCGTCGCGATCACCGCTATCGACCGTGCTATCTTCCGTCGGATCGGTAACGTAATTGCCGCTACCGCGGCGCCGCGCGATCAACCCGCTCTGTTCTAATAGGCTTAGTGCTTCGCGCACGGTTCCGCGCGATAGCCCATGGTGCTCCGCCAATTGACGCTCGGCAGGTAGTCGTTGACCATCGCCATACTCGCCGCCCAGAATTTTCTGGCGCAACTCGGCAGCAAGGCGCATCGGCGCACTGTCAAGCATCAGATCCATTTGGTCAGGCCAATATTGTGGTAAATTGACTTGCAAATAACGCTAAAAATCGCTTTAATTCTGTCAAATTGTTGGATCATCTGACGAACAGGGGCGGCTAGGTGATTATATTGGTTTTTCATACTAGACAGAAAATATACCAATTTTTTAATTGGTACAATAGCCATTCAACACAATCAAAGTGGGCCTGCCAAGGAGAGAGCCAGACGTGACCCCTTCACAAACCAAGTATCTTATCATCGGTGCCGGCATTCATGGTCTCAGCACCGCCTATCATCTCGCGACCGAGCTTAAGGCTAATGGGCAAGGCGGCGGCGAGGACATTTTAATTGTCGACAAGGGCAGCATTGCCTCGGGAGCATCAGGCATCGCCTGCGGCGTGATACGTAACAATTATTTCCAGCCGGCAATGCGCGAACTGATGGCGGAGTGCGTGCACGTGTGGGAGACAGACCCTGAAGCCTATCACTATCACGCCGTCGGCTATATGCAAATCAGCCCGGAATCGATGCACGCTGATGTGGCACAGATCGCTGCCGAGCAAAAAGCAATTGGCTACGAGTCAGAACTCATCGAAGGCGAAGAAGCGTGCCGCAGCTATATGCGCGGCATCTTCAGCGATTGGCGAGCAGAGGGAATTACTTCCATTCTACACGAGAAGCGCGGGGGCTACGCCAACAACACTGCTTCGCTTTATGGCCTCGCAAACAAGGCCGAAGCGGCGGGTGTACGGATCATGTCCGGCACCGAAGTGACAGGACTGGAGAGTGGCAGCAACTCCGGGGCCATCACGGCAGTCGAAACTAATAAGGGCCGCATCGAGGTTGAGCAGGTCATTGTCGCCGCCGGTCCCTGGGTACCACGCATCTGGGACATGCTCGAGTTGCCAGATCGTATCGACGTGAAGGATACAAAGGGTGAGGTTCACAAGGACGTGCCTATGTGGGTGTATTGGTGCCTACAGGAAGGCACGCTAGGAGTCGAACCGGGCTTTGGCATGGCGGATGACGGCAACATGCCACCGGTAATTCATGTCGATACAGATGTGCCACTCTGTTCTGACGTCGACGGCCGGGTCCTTGTTGAGGATATGTGGGGCATCTATTACAAACCGGATTTTAATTTTGGCGGAATTCAGGGTGGCGCCGCGCCCTATCTGGTAAAGACCCCGGCGGAAAAAATAGCGATTGATCCTTATGGCCCTGATTCACCGGAATTCATCGTCGACGATCTATTTGCCGAAACCTGGTGCTCAGCACTGGCTTTTTGCCAAGAGCGCTACCAGGGACAGATCGGCAAATGGCGCAAGGAGCCGTCCGGCGGTATCGGCGCCTTTACCGCCGACAGTTTTCCGGTGTTCGATCGTTTTCGTGAGAATTGTTACGTCATCGCCGACTCCAATCACGGCTACAAGATGATTGCTGTAGGTAAGCTCGTTGCCGAGGAAGTGATGGGCGGTCAAAGCGCGCTCCTTGAGCCGTTTCGCTTCTCACGCTTCGCGGAAGGTAAACTTCACCCGATCTCGAACAGCCCGTTCCCGTGGAGTTGAGGGAACGGCGCGGAATAAAAACAACCGCAAAAAAGTAACGATAAAGGGGAGGAATACGACATGACCGATCTTGAAACCCATGTCGCGCAGGAGGGCCGCGACGAACTCGTGCGTCAAGTGCGTCAAAAGATCGACGAGCTCGGCATCACCTATATCTATTATCAATTCGTTTCCGTGACCGGGCGGATCGTCGGTAAGGGCGTGCCGGCCGATCATTGGGAGCAGGTCGCCGAACGAGGTTTTCAGCTCGTCTACGGCTCAACCGCCAATCTCTATCTTGACCGAGCGGGTGATTATATCGGTTATGGCCCAGAAGCTTCCGAGTTGGTCGGCATCCCCGATCCGGAAACTTTCGTGCAACTTCCTTGGGACAAACGAGTAGCTCGGGTGTTCTGTACTTGCTTTCGGAATCGCGAAGAGCGCGAGAATCCGGGCGGCCATCTGACTTCGGATTGTCGTGGTAATTTACGCATCATTCACCAAGAATTTCAGGATAGGCACGGGCTGCAGCTTCGCAGCGGCGCCGAGCCAGAAATGATGTGGCTGAAGCGCGGTGACGACGGCAAAGCGAATGGCGGCGTAACCAAGCCGAATTGCTATCACATAGACCAGTTCGAGGAACTCAGGCCGATCTTCATGCGGGTCATCGAATACAGTCAGGCCATGGGCCTCGACATGATCCAGGGTGATCATGAGGACGCGCCGGGCCAGCTCGAATTGAATTTCATGTTCGACGATTCGCTCAGGACCGCTGACCGGCTTACTACCTATCGCCAGATTTGTGCCCAGGTCGCACGCGAACACGGTGTTATCGCCTGTTTTATGTCAAAGCCTTTCGTCGGCGTCTCAGCAAGCGGCTGCCATCACAATATATCACTCTGGCGGGGCGGCACGGACCAGCTCAACGAGCTTCACCAATCGCCGCTGCCGGGCATGGATGATGTATTTTCCTACACAAAGGGCGGTGACAATCTGTTCATGCCGGACCCTGCAATCGATGAACGCAAGCCGGGGCCTGTGGGTCTGCAATGTATCGGCGGCGTGATGGAGCACATTCAAGCGCTCACAGCGATTGGGTCATCGACGGTCAATTCCTACCGCCGTCTCTGGGATACCGGCTTCTGGGCACCAGTGTTTGCCGATTGGGGATATCAGAACCGCACCTGCGGGCTCCGCGTCTCAGCGCCGGGGCGATTCGAATACCGCTCGGTCGATTCCATGGTGAACCCCTATCTGCTCGCCGCCGGAGTGTTGAAGGCTTTCGACGACGGTATCAGCCGCGAACTTGATCCGGGCGAGCCAGAGGAACGTAACATTTATGAGGCGATGGACGCCGGCAAAGATGTTCGGCGGTTGCCGATGACACTCGGAGACGCGCTTGATGCACTAGCCGAGGATGAAATCATCAAATCTGCCATGCCAGGCGAAATGTATAGAGTATATGAGCATTACAAGCGCGACGAATGGGCGCGCTTCAACGCTACCGTCACCGATTGGGATATGGACAGCTACCTAGATTGCCTGCCCTGAGCGATCGGCGTGGAAGAGGAGTAAAACGAAATGTGTGGTATCGCAGGATTGATTCACCGAGGCGGCAATGCCGAGATCGGTTCGGAAATGACGTCGATGTTGCAAGCACTCAAACATCGCGGGCCGGATTCTACAGGTTTTGCACTCTATGGAGTGCCACAAAACGGCGACTATATGCTCCGTTTCAAGGTCGCCGAGCAGGAGGATATGGCACATGGCTTCGACATTCATGACGAAGTGAAACGCCGAAAAGCCGAAGTTGATTTGCGCATCCAAAGTGACGGCACGAAGATCGTCACGGAGGAGAACGCCACGGAATACGCTTTTCGCTACCGCGTCCAATTCGCTAATGGCGCGTCCGAAGACCAAACGAAACTCAAACGCCTTGCCGATTATATCGAGGATATTGAAGGCGCAGAGATTCTCTCTATGGGTCGCGGGTTGGAGCTTGTAAAGGATCTTGGAGACGCTATCCGGGTGAGCGACCAATACCAACTTGGCACCTTTAACGGCACCCACGCTATTGGCCACACCCGCATGGCGACTGAATCCGATGTCGATATCCGCTCCGCTCACCCCTATTGGGCGTATCCCTTCTCTGACATTGCCGTGGTGCACAACGGCCAGCTCACCAATTACTGGACCTTCCGGCGCGAACTCGAGCGGCGCGGGCACCGCTTCATGTCAAATTGTGATTCCGAATTAATCGCTGTCTATCTTGCGGACCGCATGGCGAGTGGCATTGCGCTTAAAGAAGCGATGGACCTCTCGGTCAGCGAGCTTGACGGTGTTTTTACCTATCTGGTCGCCACTGCTGACAGTCTCGGCATGGCAAAGGACACCATGGCTGCCAAGCCAATGGTGCTCTACGAAAGCGAAAGCTTCGTCGGCGTCGCCTCCGAGGAAGTGGCGATCCGCAGCATCTTCCGTGACGAAATCGACACCTGGGATCCGTATGAAGGGGAGGTCATGGTATGGCAAATTTAGGTGGGCAGCATAAATCGCACGATATGGGACTGCATCAGGAGCAACTCTCTGGGCGTACCCAGCAAATCTTCTTTTCACCCGAAGAAAGCGACAATTTTGTTTATCCGGAAAGTTTTGAAGTTGACTTTGCCAACAGGGCCGAATTCGACGCCGGCGAAATGACAATTGGCCAGGTCAATCTCAAGATCCGCGAGTTAATGCAGGCAGGCCACGGCCACATCGTGATCAAGAACCCTCTCGCCAAGCATTCCCTTGGCGTTGGCATCCTAAACCGGCTTAATCTCGAATTTGAGGGCAGCCTTGGCTATTTCGGCTGCGGTTTGATCGACGGGCCAAATGTGCGGGTCCATGGTCGTGTCGGCTGGTCATTCGGAGAAAATATGATGGCCGGGACGGCCGTGGTCGAGAAGAATGCCGGCTCAACTTTCGGCGCTGCAATTCGCGGCGGCGATCTTGTATGCAAGGGTGATGTCGGCTCGCGCACCGGCATAGATCAGAAAGGCGGCACCATCATTGTTGGTGGCCGCTCGGGCGCCTTTTCTGGCTTCATGATGCAGCGCGGACGAATGATCATTCTTGGCGATGCCGGCATCAATCTCGGCGATTCCATGTATGACGGCACCATTTACGTCGGTGGCAAGATTGATTCTCTTGGCGTTGACGCAGTACCAGCGGAGATCACCGATCTAGAAGCCGACTGGCTCGAACGCAAACTGTCTGCCCACGGCCTAAAGGCTCCTAACGGTGCGAAGAACCTGCAGAAGATTGTGGCCGGCAAGAAGCTTTGGAATTACGACAATCTTGAACCCACTGAAAAGAAAATCGTGCTCTAGGGGAGAGGAACGGAATCATGAGACGTAACCGCGAAGAGCGCAACAAATCAGTCCTTGGGGAAAGCTTCATCTTTACCCCCGATGTGATCGACGACATCCATATCAAGGCAGAGCTTGGCCGCTACCGCATGCGTGGCCTGTCATTATTTAAGAAAATTCCGTCATGGGACGACCTTACCTTCATGCCAGGCACGCTGACCCGTTTCGTCATCGAAGGATACCGGGAAAAATGCGAAACGCGGACCATTATAGGCCCACGCGCCAAGCGCCCGCTCGACCTTGCGATCCCGATCTACATCACTGGTATGAGCTTCGGCGCCCTATCGTTTGAAGCGAAAACTGCACTCGCCCGCGGCGCCACCATGGCCGGGACAGCAACTTGCTCCGGCGAGGGCGGCATGATCCCCGACGAGCGGCGCTATTCGGAGAAATGGTTCTATCAGTGCATTCAGTCCCGCTACGGCTTCAACCCGCATCATCTGCGCCTCGCTGACGGTTGCGAGTTTTTCATCGGCCAGGGCTGCAAGGTCGGCCTGGGCGGCCACCTCATGGGCCAGAAGGTAACTGACCAGGTCGCCGAGATGCGCTCGCTCCCAGCAGGTATCGACCAGCGTTCACCGGCACGCCACCCGGACTGGCTCGGCCCGGACGACCTCGCGCTCAAGATTGAGGAGATCCGCGAAGCCACAAATGGCGAAATTCCGATCCAGCTCAAGCTTGGTGCAGCGCGGGTCTATGACGATGTGCGCATGGCCGCTAAGACAGATCCGGATAGCATCTATATGGATGGCATGGAAGGCTCTACCGGCGCCGGACCGCACCTTGCCACTGAGGAGACCGGCGTGCCCGGTATCGCTGCTATCCGCCAGGCAAGGAAAGCACTCGATGATGTAGGCAAGTCCGGCGAGATCACGCTGATTTATGCTGGCGGAATCCGTAATGGCGGTGACCTTGCCAAGGCGATCGCGCTTGGTGCAGATGCGGTGGCGATCGGCCATTCAGCAATGATGGCACTTAATTGCAATAAGGATATCCCAGAGGCTGATTTCGAAACCGAGATCGGGGTCGAGGCGGGCTATTGCTATCATTGCCATACCGGACGATGCCCGGTTGGTGTGGCAACACAGGACCCGGAACTGCGCAAACGCCTCGATCCGGATGAAGCGGCTGAGCGGGTCTACAATTTCCTCCACACGCTTGCCATTGAGTGCCAGATGATGGCCCGCGCCTGCGGCAAGACAGATGTACATTCTCTCGAACCGGAAGACCTTGCGGCACTCACCATGGAAGCTTCGGCTCTAGCCATGGTACCGCTCGCTGGCTCACAGTACACCGTCGGCCAGCCCGACATGACGCGCTATTAGGGGAGACGATCATATGAGTGACAATACACAGGACGTTGATTATTTCCTCAACAAGAGTGGCCTCGACTCTGAGCGCGAAAAGGAAATCGGCCAACACATCGGTTATCGTTACGATGTCAACTTGCTGCCAGACTATTCCCTGCTCACGCCGTTCCTAAAAAAATACATCGATACAATGGGCTGGGACGACCTAAACTGGCTTGAGGATGTCCACCTTGGTTACGAGGAAGGCCGCCCGGCGGTGTTCGACCGCAACATCAACGGCTGGGTGTCTGTGCCGGAGGATTTGAAATTGCCTGACAATCAGCAGGAACGCGACATGATCGCACGCGAATTGCTTATTAAGTTTCAGATGTCACCGCGCCACCCAATGACTGACCTTAATAAGGCCTACCGCAAGTTCTGATGGCTCCCCCCACGCTGCCAGAAGAAGAATAACAAAACGATGCCTTTTGGATTGATCAAATACGGCCTCTCATCGAGCTATCCGGGCAAGCGTTTCCTGAGTGCCCAGCCAGATCTTAAGTCCAGCTACGACGTAGTCATAATCGGGGGTGGTGGCCACGGGCTGGCAACCGCCTATCACCTGGCGCGTTATCATGGCATCCGGAATGTAGCCGTGTTCGAGAAGGGCTATATCGGCGGTGGCAATACAGGGCGCAACACGGCGATCATACGCTCGAACTATCTAACGCCGGAGGGCGTGGCATTCTATGAGGAATCCGTTTCCCTCTACCGTCAGCTCAGTAACGAACTGGACTACAACATACTCTATTCGGAACGCGGTCACTTTACACTTGCGCATACCGATTCGGCGATGCGCACCTCGCGCTGGCGGGCCGAAGTCAACAAACATCTGGGAGTCGATTCCGAGCTCGTCTATCGTGATGATCTCGCGCGGCTCATCCCGCAGCTCAATTTGTCGGAAGATGTGCGCTATCCCGTGCTAGGTGCGCTCTACCATCCGCCTGGTGCCATCGCACGACATGACGCAGTGGCTTGGGGTTATGCCGGGCGCGCCACCGAGCTCGGCGTCGAAATTCACCAGGGCACCACGGTCACCGATATTGAAGTGACCGACGGACGCGTTACTGGCGTAGTGACTGACCGGGGCACGGTTGCTTGCGGTACAGCGGTCCAGGCAGTTGCCGGCATGAGCAGTGAAGTAGCGCGCCTTGCAGGTATTAAATTACCGATTCGCACAATTCCGTTGCAGGCCTGCGTGTCTCAGCCCATGAAGCCTTCACTTGATCCAATCATCGTCTCAGGCAGTCTGCACGTATATATCTCGCAAAGCGACCGGGGCGAGTTCGTCATGGGCGGGTCGACCGACCCCTATCCGCGCTATCAGACCACCTCCTCGCTAGATTTTATCGAGGGCCTAATGAGTCATGTTCTCGAATTACTACCTCATCTCTCGGAGGTGCAGATTTTACGACAATGGGCAGGCATGACCGACATGACTCCAGATTTTGCACCGGTCATGGGCGAGACACCGGTTGAGAATTATTATATCGATGCCGGCTGGGGAACTTGGGGCTTCAAGGCAACGCCAGTCTGCGGCAAACGCATGGCCGAGCTGCTAGCAACCAGGCGGGTGCCTTCACTGATCGCCCCCTTCCGCTTGTCGCGCTTCGAGGATTTCAGCCTGGTCGGCGAAAAAGGCGCCGCGTCGGTGGGGCACTGAGGAAAGGGTGAGGATCTGATATGAAACAGATGCAATGCCCCCTCAATGGTTGGCGCAACATCCAGGAATTCGCCCATGGTGGTGAGGTGGTGGACGAACCAGATCCCAACCGCTGCACAGATGCAGAATGGGCAGAATACATTTTCATGGAGGACAACAAGGCTGGCCTAGTGAAGGAGTGGTGGTGCCATGTCGCCACTGCCTATTGGTTTATTGCTGAGCGAGATACGGTAAAGGACGAGATCGTGCGAACCTACGACCCGAGCGAGCTCTTCAAGGAACGCCGCGACTACACCCGACCTGAAGCGTTGGAAGGGAAAAGCTGATCATGCAACGCTTAAGCGAACCCTTCGGCAGCTTGATCGACCGCTCGCAATCGATCTCTTTCCGCTTTGAAGGGGAACAGGTCAGTGGCTATCGCGGTGACACCATCGCTAGCGCCCTGCTTGCAAACGGCATAACCACCTTGTCGCGCTCGTTCAAATATCACCGCCCACGCGGCGTACTGTCCATGTGCGGTCAAGATTCTAATACCATGGTGCATGTGGGGCAGAAACCTAACGTACTTGCGGATCGCGTTATGATCGAAGCCGATCTCGAGGTGCGGGCACAGAATTATTGGGGCTCGCTGGAAAACGACCGCTTAGCCATGATACGCCATGTCAGCCGTTTTTTGCCGGTCGGCTTTTACTATAAAGCGTTCTACAAGCCGCGTTGGGGCTGGCCGTTGTGGGCCAAACTGATTCGTCGCGTTGCCGGACTGGGAACAGTTGATCTCACCACGCCACATGGTTATTACGACAAGGAATATCTTTTTACCGATGTAACCGTGATTGGCGCAGGGCCGGCGGGTATGACTGCAGCTTTGGAGGCTGCAAAGGCTGGCGCAAAAGTATTGCTGATCGATGAGAATGCAAAAATCGGTGGCACGCTTGGCTACGCGCGCTTTGACGGCGATGGCCAGAGCGGCAGAAAGACCCTCGTCGACCTAGTCGCTGAAATCGCCAACGAAAAAAACATCCGCGTGATGACGGATACTGTGTGTACTGGCTGGTATAGTGACAATTGGCTGCCTCTGATAAAGGACAACAGACTCTATAAGCTGCGCGCCGGTTCACTGGTTGTGGCGACTGGCTGCTACGAGCAGCCGCTCATTTTCCATAACAACGATTTACCAGGAATCATGCTGGGCTCCGCAGCGCAGCGTCTGATACGACTTTACGGCGTGAAGCCCGGCAACCGCGCCGTGGTGGCGACCGCAAATCGTGACGGTTACGGCGTTGCACTCGATCTTCTGGACGCTGGCGCGGAGGTTGCCTGCGTCGTCGATGTCCGAAGCAATCCGCCAGAAGATGAAATGAGCTCGGCGCTGATGCACCGTCATGTACCAGTCCTAGTCGGCTCAACACTGCGCGAAGCAGTGCCAACGCCTGGTGGCGGCGGAGTGCGCGCGGTCAAGATCGCTCATCTCGAAAGCGCCGAGCGCGCGGCCCGGCGCTACGACAGTTTCGCCTGCGACACGATTGCCATGTCAGGCAGCTACGCGCCAGCAGCGGCGCTGCTGCATCAAGCAGGTGGGCGCGTCAGCCTGCAAGATGGAAGCGGTGGATTTAGTGTTCACGATCTACCGGCGCATATCGCAGCTGCAGGCTCGGTCACCGGCACCCAGTCACTCGACTATGTTCTAGCAGAAGGCCAAGACGCCGGCCGCCAGGCGGCGCGTGACGCCGGGTTTGAGGTGATGTCGGCAAGCGAGCCACGCAGGACCGAACCGAAGGCTTCCGCTTGGCCAATCATCAGCCACGCCAAGGGTAAGGATTTCGTCGATTTTGATGAGGATTTGCAGACCCGGGATATCGAAAACGCCCTCACCGAAGGCTATCAGCATATTCAGCTCCTCAAACGCTTTACCACTAATGGCATGGGGCCCTCACAAGGTCGCCACGCCACCCTGCCAGCGATCCGTCTTGCCGCCCGAAGAACCGGGGCAAGCCTGAATGAAACGGGTTCAACCACCTCACGCCCACCGATCGGCCCTCTCACTATGGGGCATTTAGCGGGGCGTAGCTTCGAGCCAGTGCGCTACACGGCTATGCATTTCCGCCACCTAGAACGCGGCGCCAAGATGATGCCCGCCGGAGCCTGGATGCGACCGGAATATTACGGTGACGCGCGGAACAGGTTAGAGAGCATCGCCGCCGAGGCCAGAAATGTGCGGGAAAATGTCGGTATAATTGATGTCTCAACCCTAGGCGGACTCGAGATTCGCGGCCCCGATGCAGCGGAATTTCTTAACCGCATGTACACTTTTGCCTATCTCAAACAGCCGGTGGGGCGCTCTCGATATGTGTTAATGACCGACGAGGCCGGTGTCATCGTCGATGATGGCGTCGCCTGCCGAATTCACGAAAATTATTTCTACGTCACTGCTACCACCTCCGGCGTAGATGGCGTGTATCGGACCATGCTCTGGTACAACACCCAATGGCGCCTTAAAGTCGATATCACGCATGTTTCAGCCTCTTACGCCGGGGTAAATATCGCCGGCCCGAAAAGCCGCGAGGTGGTCGATAGAGTTTGTGACGATGTCAATCTTACCCCTGAGGAATTCCCTTATATGGGCGTGCGGCGTGGCCACGTCGCGGGCATTCCCGCCCTCTTTCTCCGCGTCGGATTCGTCGGCGAACTCGGATATGAATTGCATGTGCCCGCAAGCCAGGGTGAGGCCTTGTGGGACGCCCTTATTGAGGCGGGTGCGGACGCAGGCATCCGTCCCTTTGGTGTTGAGGCCCAGCGTCTGCTGCGTCTTGAAAAGGGCCATATCATTATCAGCCAAGACACAGACGGGCTAACCACACCGCCTGAGGCGGACATGGCTTGGGCAATTTCCCGCAAGAAACCCTATTATGTCGGCATGCGCTCGGTATCGATCCAGGAGGCCAGTGGCCTCACGCGCAAGCTGGTCGGTTTTGAGATTGCTGATCCGGAGATTACTCAGCCGAAGGAATGCCACCTTGTTATACGCGGCAATACTATCACCGGACGGGTGACATCTGTGGTGCGCTCACCCACACTTGGCAAGGTTATCGGCCTCGCCTATGTCGCACCCGATCAAGCCGAGCTCGGCAACAAGATCGACATCAAAGTAGATGGCGGCGAAATGGTGCAGGCCGAAGTGGTGAAACTGCCGTTCTACGACCCGGACGGCGAGCGGCAGGAGATGTAGCGATGGCGCTCAAACCCACCCAATGCGCCCGGCGAAGCTTCCTCTATCGGGAGCTTGAAAACTCGGGGGCAAGATTCGAGGAACTGAATGGCAGTGCCATCGCAATAAACTATGGAGATGCTGAAGGCGAGACCGCACAGGCCCGCAAACTTGGCATCTGCGATCTCTCGTCGCTCCAGCGAACCGGATTCAAGGGTTGGAACATGGCCGATTGGCTCCGCCTGCAAGGTGTAGTTTTGGCCGAGGAAAGCAACATCACCTCGCCCCAGACAGACGGTACGCGGGTCGCTCGGCTTGCCCCCGGCGAAGCCTTGGTCCTAGGAGACTATCAAGGCGGCGGGGCGCTCATTGAAAAGCTCGATAGCACCTGGTCGATGGAAAGTGCTGACGGATGCTACCAAGTACCTCGTGCCGAAACTAATTTCTGGTTAGCACTCACGGGCACCGAGGCACCGGCACTATTTACCAAGATCTGCGCCGTAGATCTCCGCGACCAAGCAACATCAGTGCACAGCGTGGTACAAACAAATGTGGCACGGCTGAACGCAATCATAATCCGAGGCGGCACAGCCGAAGTGCCGGTGTTTGACCTCTTGAGCGATATAGCTTCAGCTGTATACCTCTGGCGCGCGCTACTAGACGCTATGGGGGAATTCGGCGGCAAACCGATCGGCCTCAAAGCGTTGCAAGATTTGACATAGAAAAGGGTAGAGAGATGGCGACGAGTTCACAACATAAGAACCCCAAAAGCGATATCGATATCGCCCGCGTCGCCAAAAAGCGACCGATCCTGGAGGTCGGCAAGGATCGCCTCGGTATCGGTGCAGAAAACCTAGTACCCTACGGTCACGACAAGGCCAAAATTTCTCTCGATTATATTTCTTCGCTTCCGGACAATCCTGACAGCAAGCTAATTCTCGTCACCGCTATTACGCCAACTCCAGCGGGTGAAGGCAAAACAACCACCACTGTTGGCCTCGGCGACGGTCTTAACCGTATTGGCAAGAACGCGCTCATTTGCCTGCGCGAACCAAGCCTGGGCCCCTGCTTCGGGCTCAAGGGCGGCGCCGCCGGCGGCGGCTATGCCCAGGTGGTCCCTATGGAAGAAATCAATCTCCATTTCACCGGCGACTTTCACGCCATCAGCGCCGCCAACAATCTTCTCGCCGCAATGGTCGACAACCACATCTATTGGGGTAACCGCGCGGAGATCGATCCGCGTCGGGTGAGCTGGCGGCGCGTCGTCGATATGAACGATCGTGCGTTGCGTTCCATTGTGTCGTCTCTGGGCGGTGTCGCCAACGGCTTCCCGCGCGAGGACGGTTTTGATATCACCGTGGCTTCCGAAGTAATGGCGATCTTCTGTCTCGCCCGCGATCTTGAGGATTTACGCAGCCGCCTCGGCAATATCGTCATCGGCTACAAGCGCGACCGTACGCCGGTACGCGCCCGAGAGGTCTCAGCCGAAGGCGCGATGACCACCCTCCTCAAGGACGCGCTTGCGCCCAATCTGGTACAGACGCTGGAGAACAATCCAGCACTTGTCCATGGCGGGCCATTCGCCAATATAGCGCATGGCTGCAATTCTGTATTGGCGACGCGGACGGCCATGAAAATCTCCGATTACGTTGTTACTGAGGCCGGCTTCGGCGCTGATCTCGGAGCTGAGAAATTTTTTGACATCAAATGCCGAAAGGCTGGACTTTCACCGAATTGCGTCGTGTTAGTAGCTACCATTCGCGCGCTGAAAATGCACGGTGGCGTGACAAAGGACGATCTGGGTAAGGAAAATCTCGAGGCACTCGCCACTGGCATGTCCAATCTTGAGCGCCATCTGTCCAACATCCAAAAATATGGCGTACCCGTGGTGGTCGGTGTTAACCGTTTCTCCGCCGATTCTGAAGCCGAACGTCAATTGGTCGTTGAGCGCTGCCAAGCAATGGGCGTCACCGCGGTCGAAAGCGATCATTGGGCGTCGGGCGGTGCCGGGGCCGAGGGTCTGGCGCACGCTGTGGTCGAAACTATCGATAACAAGCCTAGCAACTTCAAGCCGCTCTACGGTGATGATATTCCACTCTGGGATAAGGTACGCACCGTCGCCCAGCAAATTTATGGCGCCGAAGACATCATCGGCGACAAGAAAGTGGTAGGCCAATTCAAGGATTTGCAGGGAGGTGGCTTTGGTGACTTTCCGGTCTGTATAGCTAAAACACAATACAGTTTCTCTACTGACCCCAATCTGAAGGGTGCGCCCACGGGCCATGTCGTACCGGTACGCGAGGTGCGTGTCTCAGCGGGCGCAGAATTTCTCGTCGTTGTATGCGGTGATATCATGACAATGCCGGGTTTACCCCGCACACCGGCCGCCAACAGTATCGATGTTGACGATAGCGGAAACATCGTGGGATTGTTTTGACATGGACCTCATTGTTCGTGGTGCCAATTTGCCGGATGGCCGCTCCGGTATCGATATCGCAATCAAAAGTGGCAAGATCGCAGCAGTAGAAGCTAATATAGATACTTCTGCAGCGCGAGAGATAGATGCCATCGGCCGGCTCGTCACGCCGCCCTTCGTGGATTGCCACTTCCACATGGATGCCACGCTGCTCTGTGGCTACCCACGCTACAATGAAAGCGGCACTCTTCTTGAAGGTATCGAGCTCTGGGCCGAACTCAAGCCAAACCTCAGTCATGATTGGTATATCGAGCGCGCGCTCGAATATTGCGACTGGGCAGTGGGGCGCGGTCTCCTTGCCATCCGCAGCCATGTTGATACCACGGACCCCAGCCTTGGCGCTGCAAGAGCGCTGGTAGAGGTACGCGAGCAGGTTAAGGACTATATTGACCTCCAACTCGTTGCTTTCCCGCAGGATGGGTACCTAAGGTCTCCCATTGGCGTGGAGAACCTGGACAAAGCTCTAGACATGGGCATTGACGTAATCGGCGGCATCCCACATTTCGAGAGTACCAATGCTGAAGGCACCGAGGCGGTGCGACGCCTTTGCGCGCTCGCCGCCGAGCGCGGCCTGATGATCGATATGCATTGCGATGAGACCGACGACCCTAATTCCCGCCATATCGAGACGCTGGCTGCCGAGACCATCCGCCTGGGCTTGCATGGCCGGGTCGCAGGCTCCCATCTATCCTCGATGCACTCCATGGACAATTACTATGTATCGAAACTCATTCCGCTGATGGCTGAGGCCGATATCCAGGTCATCGCCAATCCCACAGCGAATATGCTGTTGATGGGTCGCCACGACACCTATCCCAAGCGCCGTGGTATGACTCGGGTGAAAGAATTGATGGCGGCGGGGTTAAATGTCTCTTTCGGCCAGGATTCGGTGATGGACCCTTGGTGCTCGCTCAATACGGGCGACGTGCTCGACGCCGCCCACATGGCAGTCCACGCCGGCCATCTTTCGGGCCACAATCAGATGAGCGCCTGCTTTCACGCGGTAACGGACAATCCGGCACGTACCATGGGGATCGAAGGCTATGGCCTGGAGGTTGGCTGCAATGGCGACTTGGTGGTCCTCCAGGCGTCCGATCCGGTTGAAGCTGTGCGTCTACGCCCAACACGTCTCCATGTCGTTCGCCGCGGCAAGGTAATCGCCGAATGCCCGGCACAGACTGCCACACTCGATCTCCCTGGCCGCCCCAAAACGACTGAGTTCATTCGCCAGACCAAACCACCGGCGTAATGCGCTTAGGCGTTCGCACGGGCAACCATCGCGTTTAACAGCACATCGCAGCCCGCCGCGAGATCACTGGGAGTGGCTTCCTCAATCTCATTGTGGCTTATGCCGTCCTCACAAGGAATGAAAATCATAGCCGTGGGGGCAATACGCGACACATAGACTGCATCATGGCCGGCGCCTGAGGTGATCGGCCGATTCGCGTGCCCGAGACCATTCGCCGCCTTCTGCACCGCGTTGACGCAGGCTTCGTCGAAGATCACTGGCTCGGAATACCAGATACGGTTGAAATTGAGCTCAAGTCCAAGTTCGACGGCGATTTTTTCACACGCCGAATGAAACTCGTCCTCCATGCCGTCGAGAAAGTTAGCGTCCGGGTGCCTAACATCAGCACGGAAAAACACCCGGCCAGGAATCACATTAGTCGAATTAGGATGCACCTCCATATAACCAATGGTGGTACGCCCGTCGGGCATAGCAGCCTCGCCAATGCGGTGTGCCTCACTCACCATGCGTGAGACACCGACAAGAGCGTCTTTGCGGCGTTCCATAGGTGTCGTGCCAGCGTGGGACTCCATACCTAAAACTTCGATTTCAAACCAACGAATGCCTTGTACACCCTGGACTACGCCGATGGTCTTCTCTTCGGCTTCTAAGATTGGACCTTGCTCAATATGCGCTTCGAAGAAGGCGCCAAGCGGGCGCGGCGCGCATTTCAAATCGCCGTCATAACCAATGCGCTTAAGCTCATCGCCGAGTGTCGCACCGTCTTTATCGACGCAGGCAAAGCCTTCCTCCAGGCTGAATTCACCACAAAAGACGCCCGAACCAATCATCGCTGGAGCGAAACGCGAACCCTCTTCATTGGTCCAAGCAGATATTTCGATGGGCGCGTTAGTTTCGTAATTAAGATCGTTCAGCGTGCGTACCACTTCGAGTCCGGCAAGCACACCATAGATACCATCATATTTGCCGCCGGTTGGCTGGCTGTCGATATGGCTGCCAGTGCAGATGGGCGGCAGCGAATCATCTTTTCCCGCACGTCGTGCAAAAATGTTGCCCATCTCATCGACGCTGACCGTACAACCCGCATCCTCACACCATTTGACATAAAGATCGCGCGCCGCCTTGTCTTCGTCGGTTAATGCCAAGCGGCATACGCCGCCCTTCTCAGTACTGCCGATCTTGGCCATCTCCATCAGACTTTCCCACAGGCGGTCACCATTTACCTTGATGTTCTGCACGATTTTTCTCCCTAACTGGTCCAGTGTATGACCCTTGGCCCGAATCGCCTCCCAATGTCAAGATTAAGCGGCATGAGTCAAAGACGGAAAGAAACAGAGGATGCGGTGCTGCCGGATGTGCTGGAGCCAGGACTCGAAGTAGTGTTTTGCGGTTCAGCGGCAGGACGTGTATCAGCCGAAGTTGGCGCCTATTATGCTGGGCCAGGCAACCGCTTTTGGCCGGTTTTGCACGCGACGGGATTGACGCCCCATAGGGTGTTGCCCGGTGACTTCCGTAGTGCGATCGATTACGGCATAGGCCTGACGGACATGAGCAAATTCCAATCTGGTGCCGACAGCGCGCTCGCAAAGGAAGGTGATGATACTCAAGCCCTCGCCGCGAAAATAAAGGCCTATAAGCCGCGTGTCCTCGCCTTCAACGGCAAGCGCGCGGCGCGCGTCTTCTTTAATGAAATCATCGACGCGCCGCTCGGCGATTATGGCCTAAAATTACAGCGCCTGGGTTCAACAGCACTTTTTGTCCTGCCCTCGACCTCGGGCGCTGCCAGACGCTGGTGGGATGAAGCGCAATGGCACGCGCTCGCAAACTATCTTTACAAGGAATAATTTACGGGCGGCGCGCAGCGTGGACGTAGGTCTCGGGTCGGCGATCGCGGTAAAATTGCCACTGATCCCGTACCTCTCGGATCAGGCCGAAATCGAGATCGGAGACCACCAGAGCATCACGATCATCCGGCCCCTGATCAAGCACATTGCCGCGCGGATCAGTGAAATAACTTGAGCCGTAAAACTGGTGATTTCCTATCACCGGCTCTACGCCGACCCGATTGTTGGCACCAATGAAAATGCCGTTAGCGATGGCCGCCCCTGGCTGCTCTAGTGTCCAGATATGATCACTCAGGCCCCGAAAGGTGGCAGAGGGATTGAAGACCAGCTCTGCACCATTCAGGGCAAGTTCGCGCCAGCCCTCAGGGAAGTGGCGGTCGTAGCAGATATAGACGCCGACTTTGCCCACAGCCGTCTCGAATACCGGAAAGCCGAGATTGCCATCCGCGAAATAATACTTTTCGTCAAATTTTCCAACCTTAGGAATATGAATTTTGCGGAACTTACCGCAATAACGACCGTCGGCATCAATCACCGCGGCGGTGTTATAAAGTTTATCGTCGTCGCCAAGCTCGTAGATCGGTGAGACGATCACCATGTTAAGACGCTTGGCTGTCTCCATCATCAATTGTGTAGTCGGCCCCTCCGGAATCGCTTCAGCCGAAGCAAACCAGCGGTCATCGATCTCCGCTGGAAAGTAAGGCATAGTCCAAACTTCTTGTAGGCCCATAACCTGTACGCCTTGGCTGGCGGCATCTTCGATCAGTGCCATATGGGCTTCGGTCATCTTGTCGCGGATAGCGTCCAATGAATCGCCCAGAGGATCAGCCTTCAGCTCCATCTGGATGAGGGCGGCCTTGACAGTACTCATAACGGTTTCCTCTCTAGCTCTCACGCGTGCCAATCAGCGATACGGGAATAAGCATCGGGGCGTCGGTCACGGAAGAACGCCCAGGTCTCGCGCACCTGGCGTATCGTGTCAAAATCGAGGTCCGCGACCACCAACTCGTCGTTGTCATCCGAGCCTTGGTTGAGAATTTCGCCGCGCGGGTTGACAAAATAGCTCGAGCCATAGAATTCGCCTTTCTTCCAAGGCGCCTCCCAGCCGACTCGGTTGTTGGCGCCGATGAATATTCCGTTCGCCACGGCTGAAGCGGGTTGCTCGATGGTCCACAGATGATCGCTCAACCCCTTTGTGGTGGCCGACGGATTGAATACCAGTTCGGCCCCGTTCAACGCCAGCTCGCGCCAGCCCTCGGGAAAATGGCGATCATAGCAGATGTAGACACCAACCTTGCCAACAGCAGTTTGAAACACCGGATATCCAAGATCACCGGGCTTGAAGAAAAATTTCTCGTGATAGCCAATTACATGAGGTATGTGAATCTTACGAAACTTGCCAAGATAGCTGCCGTCGGCATCGATCACGGCGGCGGAGTTGTAATAGACGCCAGCCATTTCCTCTTCATATACCGGCACCACCAAAACCATGCCATGCTCCTTAGCAACAGATTGCATATGCTTGGTCGTCGGGCCATCCGGGATCGGCTCAGCGCTGGCATACCATTTTGGATCGTGGCTGGCGCAAACGTAGGGGATATTGAAAATTTCTTGCAGGCCCAGCACCTGCACTCCTTGACGCCCAGCGTCTTCGATCAGCACCATATGGGCATCGAGCATTTTCTTCTTGATGGTTTCAGGCGAATCGCTCCCAACATCACCCTTAAGGCCCATCTGAATGAGCCCCGCCTTAATCACCGCCATCGCTGCTGACCCCCTTGGCACGTGTTTTCAGAACAAATTAACCCAAGATTAGCGCCCAGAGGGAACATGATCAATCTACGAGGCACCGATATTGCTGAAGAAACAAATTCGTCATCAATAGATTGAGTATCCAGCCAAAACAAATAACAGCGCGATGGCAGCGAAAGACATAATGAAGCTATTTGTTGATTAATGTGAGCCTGCTTAGGCGCATTTGGTTGGCTCTTATTTCTCAATCCTTCTACTTGTGGAAGAGCAGCTTTTTGCTATCCCATCATCGGGAAGCTGAGGTCTACACCACTGCGAATCCCGGTTGGCCAGCGTGCCGTAATCGTTTTCATCTTGGTGCTGAAGCGCACACCTTCCATGCCGTGCATGTTGTGGTCGCCGAAGAGCGACCGCTTCCAGCCACCGAAGCTATGATAAGCAACCGGGACCGGTATGGGAACATTGACACCAACCATGCCGATTTCGGCTTGCGATGCAAAATCACGGGCGGCATCGCCATCGCGAGTGAAGATCGCCGTACCATTACCAAACTCATGATCGTTGACCATCTTGACGGCCGCATCGTAATCCGGCGCACGCACCACAGAGAGGACCGGGCCAAATATCTCTTCTTTATAAATCTTCATTTCGGGCGTAACGTGGTCGAATAGGCACGGGCCGATGAAATAACCATTCTCATAGCCCTGTAGCTTGAGATCGCGTCCGTCCATCACAAGGTTGGCGCCTTCCGAAACGCCGTGATCGACATAGCCGCGGACTTTGTCTAAGTGCACCTTGCTTACGAGTGGGCCCATTTCCGAATCGGCATCGGTGCCAGGGCCAACCTTGATTTGCTCGATCTTGGGCTTCAGCGATTCGATCAGCGCATCGCCCGCCTTATCACCCACTGCAACCGCAACAGAGACCGCCATACAACGCTCGCCGGCAGAGCCATAGGCGGCACTTACCAGGGCGTCAGAGGTCATATCGAGATCGGCATCGGGCAGCACGATGGCATGGTTCTTGGCTCCGCCAAGGGCCTGCACCCGTTTGCCATGGGAACAGCCAGTGGCGTATATATATTCTGCAATGGGGGTGGACCCTACAAAGCTTATCGCCGCAATATCAGGGTGCTCGAGGACCGCATCAACCGCTATCTTGTCTCCATGGACAACATTAAAGACCCCTTTCGGACAGCCTGCTTCTTTTAAAAGCTCGGCCATGTAATTGGCGGCCGAGGGGTCCTTTTCCGAGGGTTTTAGGATGAACGTGTTACCGCAAGCGAGTGAGATTGGGAACATCCACATCGGCACCATGGCTGGGAAGTTGAAAGGCGTAATACCGGCGACCACGCCGAGAGGCTGACGCATGGAATAGCTGTCTACACCGGTGCCAACCGCCTCGCTGAACTCACCCTTTAGCAAATGCGGGATGCCGCAGGCGAATTCAACCACTTCTAGGCCACGCGTGATCGAGCCCATCGCGTCGCTCAAGACCTTGCCATGCTCGCGGGTTACGATCTGGGCAAATTCGTTCATATTCGCCTCGATCAGCTCCTTAAATTTAAAAATCATGCGCGCACGGCGAATTGCCGGGGTTGAGGCCCATTCCGGCGACGCCGCCTTAGCCGCGGCAACCGCCCGGGCCACTTCATCCACACTGGCAAAGGGCACCTCGGCAATCTTCTCGCCGATAGCCGGATTAAACACGTTACCGGTTCTACCACTACCGCCAGCGACCGACTGGCCGTTGATCCAATGGCTGAGGGTCTCGCTCATTATGTACTCCCAAAATTCCTAATTGTTATGCGGCAAGCACATTATGCGGATCGACGAAGCGGTGTCCAAGGTCACGTGCTACCGCCTCGTAAGTCACGTCACCACGGTGGATGTTCAGGCCATCTGCAAGATGTGGATCGTCCAGGAGCGCCTGACGATACCCCTTGTTAGCAAGCGCTAAAACGAAAGGCAGCGTAGCGTTGGAAAGTGCGAGCGTTGAAGTCCGCGCTACCGCGCCTGGCATATTCGCAACGCAATAATGCAGCACGTCATCAACTTCATAGGTCGGTTCCGCATGGGTGGTCGGCTTGCTGGTCTCAAAGCATCCGCCTTGGTCAATAGCAACGTCAACCACGACGGAGTTACGCCGCATGTTAGTCAACATGTCCTTACGCACTAGCTTGGGAGCTGCCGCGCCGGCCACCAGCACAGCCCCAATCACTAGGTCGGCGTTATAGACTGATTCCTCAAGCGCCTCTGCGGTGGAATAGATCGTTTGCGCTTTAGCACCATACAACTCGTCGAGTTGGCGAAGACGCGGTATGGACCGATCAAAAATTGACACTTGAGCACCCATACCAACTGCCATGCGCGCGGCGTGGCTACCGACCACGCCGCCACCGATGATGGTAACATTCGCCGACTGAACACCAGGCACGCCGCCTAGCAAAACGCCGCGACCCCCTTGCTCTTTTTCGAGACAATGTGCGCCAGCCTGTATCGACATTCGCCCGGCCACCTCGCTCATCGGCGCCAATAGCGGCAAACCGCCGGCTTCGTCGGTTACTGTTTCATAGGCGATTGCGACACAGCCGGAATTTACCAATGCGTTTGTCTGTTCGGGGTCGGGGGCAAGATGAAGATAAGTGAAGAGAACCTGGCCCTCGCGCAGCATGGCACATTCAGCCGGCTGCGGCTCCTTGACCTTCACCACCATTTCGGCACGAGAAAAGATTTCCTCCGACGTATCGACCAATTCGGCACCCGCACGCTCGTAATCCTCGTTGTGCATACCGATTTCGTCGGCCGCGTCGCGCTGCACCATGACCTGATGGCCATTACCAACCAACTCGCGCACGCCCGCAGGCGGCAAACCAACGCGATATTCGTGAACTTTTATTTCTTTAGGAATGCCGACGAGCATTGCTATTTCTCCTATATTGAATACAGCTGGGGCCGTGGGGGAGGGAGGAAGGCCCGCCCGGCTGGTGTCAGGCGGCCTCTTTCAAGACTGATCCGATGGTGTCAAAGATTTGATCGATCTGGTTCTTCTCGACAATGAGTGGAGGTGAGAGGGCAATGATATCGCCTGTGGTGCGGATTAGCACGCCACGATCGTAACATTTTTGAAAGGCGTCGAACGCGCGCGCCGTGGGTTTATCCGGAATAGGCTCCAACTCGATGGCACCAACTAAACCCATAGCGCGGATATCCATAATATGAGCATAATCTCGGAGTGAAAATGCAGCATCGATCCAATAATTTTCGAGTTCGGCGGCACGCTCGAACAGGCCATCATTGAGATAAATATCCAGCGCCGCATGGCCCGCTGCGCATGCCACCGGGTGGCCCGAATAGGTGTAACCATGGAAAAGTTCGATTGCATTATCGGGGCCACTCATGAAGGCATCATAGATATGCTTGCGAACTAAGACAGCGCCCATTGGTACTGCGGCGTTGGTAAGGCCCTTGGCGAGGGTCATAATATCGGGTACCACGCCAAACCGCTCGGCGGCAAAGCTTTCACCCAGGCGACCAAAGCCCGTGATGACCTCGTCAAAAATCAGCAGAATGCCGTACTTGTCGCAAATTTCGCGCAAACGCTTGAGATAGCCTTTGGGCGGCAAGATAACGCCGGCAGAACCGGCCATGGGTTCAACGATGACTGAGGCAATTGTTGAAGCATCGTGTAAAGCCACCAGACGTTCCAAGTCTTCCGCTAGATGGCCGCCCCATTCTGGCTCACCCTTGGTGAAGGCGTTGTGCTCGAGGTTAGAGGTATGGGACAGATGATCAACACCGGATAGGGCATTGCCGAAAAATTTGCGATTATTCGAAATGCCACCGACCGAGATACCGCCGAAGCCAACTCCGTGATAGCCCTTCTCGCGTCCTATCAGACGGGTGCGTGACGCATTGCCGGAGACATTGTGATAAGCGAGTGCGATCTTGAGCGCAGTATCAGCGGATTCGGAACCAGAATTGGTGAAAAACACATGGTCGAGATCGCCTGGCGCCAACGCGGCGAGCCGGGCTGCGAACTCGAAGGAGGCCGGGTGACCAATCTGAAAGCCAGGGCCATATTCGAGACGGCCCACCTGGGCACTAACCGCTTCAGTGATTTCCTTGCGAGCATGGCCACAATTGACGCACCAGAGACCCGACGTGGCATCTAGTACCTGACGATTATCAGTGGTGGTGTAATGCATCCCCTCAGCAGAGACGAACATACGCGGCGCACTCTTGAACTGCCGGTTAGCCGTAAACGGCATCCATAACGGCTCGAGATCGTTAGGCATTGTTTCGTAACGAGCATTCTGGCTGCTATTTGGCATCTTCTGTCTCCCCAGCTGGTAACGACTACCAAAACTCACCACCAGCGTATCATTATATAAAAATTAGACAATCCGCGTAACTGCATCAACTATCTTGTTGATATTGCGAAAAGCACTATTATTATTGTTTAATATATTAAACGTATTAAGCGGTAACGGGATAGGCAACAATGTCTAACAGCGCGGATTTCAACGTAGGAGCGCGACTGAGTGCCGTGCGCAAGATGAATCATCTCTCACAACGCGAGTTAGCCAAGCGCGCTGGCGTTACTAACGGTACTATCTCGCTCATCGAGCAAAATCGGGTCAGTCCTTCTGTAAGCAGCCTACGTAAGGTATTAAAAGGCATCCCCATATCCATTTCCGATTTCTTCAGTCTCGAAGAAGCTCCGCGCCAACAGGTTTTTTTTGGCGCAAACGAATTATTGGAAATCGGAGACGGGCGAATCTCCTACCGCCAAGTGCGGCGCGACCTAATCGGTCGCACACTACAAATTCTCCATGAGCGATATGCACCGGGTAGCGATACCGGACGCGCCATGCTGCGCCACCAATCCGAGGAAGGAGGCATCGTCATCCGCGGCAAGCTTGAAGTGACCATCGGCGATCAACGAAGGGTGCTTGGCCCGGGAGATGCATATTATTTTGATTCTCGCTTGCCGCATCGCTTCCGAAATATTGGTGAGGAGGAATGCGAACTGGTCTCCGCCTGCACTCCGCCGAGCTTTTAGCTCACCGTTGACAGTACAATTTAGCGTTCTAACATTTATTTATACACACGAGTAATATCGTCACAGATAGGGGGATTAGATGGGATTGGAACGTGAAGCACTGATAGATGTCGCTATGGGCTACGAGCCCGCCGACAAAGTCATAAAAAACTGTCAGATCGTTAACAGCCATACCGGGACAATCCACAAACCAAGCGACCATGTCGCCATCAAGGGCGAACGCATCGCGGCCGTGGGTGATATGGATTATACCATCGGCAAGGATACAGAGGTGATTGACGCCGGCGGACGCTTCCTCGTTCCCGGCCTGATCGATCCGCATTGCCACCAATGGCACACCTACGCCAATTCCACCGTGTTTGCCGCCTGCCGCTTGCTGCACGGATCGACCACTATCGTCGACGGCTTCTATGGACATGCCATCGTCAACGGACTACGCGCGTCGCGGTTTTTTCTCGATGAGTTACTACGCACGCCAGTGAAGCCTATCTTCGTCGTGCCGACCATGTGCTACACTCAGAACCGTGGCATCGGGTTTCCTGCCTCACCAAATGCGCCGAGTATCCAAGAACTACTTGATTCCCTCGAATGGCCCGAGACCAAGGGCATCGAAGAGATCAGCCCGGAACTGATGCTCTATCGTAACCAGCGCGACGCTGATCTCCTCAGCCTGATGGAGGAGTGCCTAAAACAGGGCAAAGTAATCCAGGGTCATTCGGCGGGTATGACCGACGATAAGATCACTAATGCATGGGTCTCCTCCGGCATCATGCACAACCATGAAATCGTTAACGCCTCAGAAACGCGGCGCCAAGCCGAGCTCGGCATCTGGATTGTCATCCGCGAAGGTAGTGCGTGCAAAGATATCGAGGCCTGCATCCCGGTGATCACCGAGGAGAAATATGACGCGCGCGCTTTCCAGCTTTGTACCGACGTAATCACCCCAGATTGGATGCTGGAGCGCGGCCAGATGGATAATGCCATTCGTGTTGGCATTCAGAACGGCTTAGATCCTATGACCGCTATCCAGATGTCAACCATCCAACCGGCGGAATTCTACCGGGTCAATCACGATATGGGCATGATCGCGCCTGGCCGCTACGCGGATATCGTATTCGTCGAAACCCTGGAGGAGTTCGAGATTTCAAAAGTTATGGCTAATGGCAAGGTTTGGGTTGAGGACGGTAAACTACTCGAGCCACTCGAAAACCCAAAGTATCCGGACTGGCTTTATGGGACCATGAATATCGACCGCACCCTCACTCCGGAGGATTTTCAAATTCGGGCGCCAGAAGGCGCCGGCGACACCGTCAAAGTTCAGGTAATCAACACGCGGGATGGCTCTCTGGAGACTCCGGGTTCAGTCGAGTGTCTAAAGGTGGTTGATGGTCTAGTGCAGGCTGATCCGGAAAATGGCATCAACAAGATTTGCATGATCGACCGCATCATGGGTACCGGTGAGATCGGCCTGGCCTTCGTCAAGGGCTTTGGCATCCAAGAAGGCTGCATTGGTACCACGGCAAACGTGTTCAACCAGAACATCGTGCTAGTCGGCACGTCGGACGAAGACATGGCCGCTGCTGCAAACGAGACAATTGCAATGGATGGCGGTTTTATTGCGCTGCGAAGGGGTGAGGTGGTGGCTTCGCTGCCAACGCCGTTGAACGGTCTCGCCTCTGATTTGCCGTTTAATGACCTGTTCGAGAAACAGTTCGAGCTAATCAAAGCATGGCGCGACATGGGCTGCGACCTAGAAACACCCCAAATGAATCTCGAATTCGTCTCCTTGGTGACGATACCCTACTACCGTATCAGCACCAAAGGGCTCGCCTATATGACCCAGGACCGCTTCGAGCTGGCCGAATTATTCGTGCAGTAGCGCTACGTCAGAAGCAGTACCAAGCTAAATGACCTTGCGATTACGGCACTGCCTGGCTTCGTAGAGCAGCTCAAAGACACCAATATGGCTAAGGATTTCGTGCGCATTCCAAATGCGCTCGGTCTCCTTCTGCAGGCGCGCCTGATGCGCATCAATTGCTCCCGATTATACAACTATGCCGGCTTGTGCGTTGAGAGCGCGTTGGAACTAGGGATCAACAAAGCGGTTTCCACCGAACTAGGTGTGCTTCATGGCGAGCAATTTGAACGGCTTAAATCAGGCGTTCGTGTTATTTAAAACATGAAAGCAAACGCGGAATGCCCATCGGTTACCGCGCACATTGTCTATCGGCTGAGACAGCAGATGGTGAACTCATCAAAAAGCCAGAGACCGGGCATATACCCGCGCAAGTTAGACGTCCTGTCTCAAGCGCGAGCTTCCGGGATGATTTTAAGCTCGCGCATTTTTGTGAAATAGCGGGTGAACATTTCCTCGGTATAGATAATCTCACCGTAACCGTGACGAATACGCTTCCGGTCTTCAAGGATTATGTCCCAATCGCGCGCGAACACCCAATCGGCGAAGATCCAATTGGCGAGTTCATCCATCTTATAGGATTGGAGCTGGTGCTTCTGGACGATTTCGTCCCACACCGGGCCCTTGTCTTCCATCAGTACAGTGAGCGAACAAGGTCTTACCTGGCCGCGGCGGCAGCCGAAAGTCTCGCCTATCTCATGCCAGATATGCTCCCAGCGGAAGCAATCGCCATTAGTGATATTGAACTCTTCATTTGCACAATTGTCTTTAGTTGATGACCACACTTCGAAGCGTCCTAGAATTTCTGCATCCGTATATTTGTTGAGCGCCTGCCAGGCAGCCGGTCGGCCCGGGAAATCGAAAGGAATGTCGAGTTCGGCGGCGATGGCGGCGTAGACTGAAACAAAATTTAGCGTATTCAAGGGCACCCCGGCGGAGAGGCCAATGACGATCTCAGGCCGAACCATGGTGAGCCCCCAGCTTTTTCCCTGCTGCAGCTCTTTCAGGTAATCCTGTTGATTGTAGTAGAAATTGGGCGGCATATGGCGCGGGTCGGTCTCGACTGAAGGCGTCTTGTAGGGACCGAGATGGCAACCATAATATTTTCCGCCCTGGGTCAATGTGACTCGCTCGAGGGCCGGTGAGACACGGTCAAGAATGCCAACGGAATTGCGCACCAGGGCCACGTTGCCCTCAATATTCTCAGCCTCAAAGCCACCGGCGAGGCCGCAATAAAACACGTGCGTCACGTCAGTAAGGGGCGCGAGCTTGGCTTCAGCGTCCGCTTCGTCCTCCAGATCGACGGAGATGAAAGTGGCTCCGGTCTCAAAACCGGGGGCGCTTCGGCTAAGTCCGATAACCTCCCAGCCACCCTCAGCCTCCAACGTCCGCACTACATTCCTTCCCGTCGTGCCACGCGCACCGACCACAACTGCTTTTCTCTTTGGCATGTCTATCTCCCGTTCCATTAATATAACGGATAGTTTCGTTGCCGCATTATCCGCGAACCGCGCCGCCACGCAAGCCACCCCATGGCAGGCTTGACAATTTGCCTCAACCCCTGCTTTTTGTGTCGCCCCGGCAAATACGCGGCTGTGGCGGAACTGGTAGACGCGCAGCGTTGAGGGCGCTGTGGGGGAAACCCCGTGGAGGTTCAAGTCCTCTCAGCCGCACCATTTCCCGGGAGGCGCAACCAAGTTGCGCTGCTGGTGCGCGTTGCGGTCGTGGCGGAACTGGTAGACGCGCTAGATTCAGGTTCTAGTGGGGGCAACCCCGTGGAGGTTCGAGTCCTCTCGACCGCACCAGCGCGGCCCCGAGCCTTGCCCTACAAAGGAAAACAATAATGATTGTTGAACAACGTACCTACACTCTTCATCCAGGCCAGCATTTAAAATATTTGGATATTTATGAAAAAGAAGGGCTGAAAATACAGCGCCCAATTCTGGGCAATTTGGTTGGTTACTTCTTCACCGATATTGGACCGCTAAACCAGGTCGTCCACATGTGGGGCTATGAGTCTTTGGACGATCGTGCCATCAGACGTAGAAAATTGTTTGAGGATGCGGGCTGGGTCGCCTATGTCCAAAAGATCATTCCTCTAATTGCGTCACAGGAAAGTAAAATACTGATTCCAGCGCCTTTCTCGCCGATTGGCGGTAGCGGATAGGCTGCAAAACAAAACATGACAGGTATTATCTTTGACTAACGAATTAGCCTCCAGGATCGTTGCTTTCTGGGTCGGTCCAAGTCTTGAAGGACCCGAGGCCGCATTCGCCCGCAAAGATTGGTGGTACCGCGGAGGAGAAGCAGTCGATGAAGAGATTCGCGCCCGGTTCGAGGAACTTTTACCCCGCGCTTGCGTCGGTGCCCTGAACGAATGGAAGCAAACAGCGACTGGTAGTTTGGCTCTGGTAATCCTGCTCGATCAATTCACCCGAAACCTCCATCGCAATACGCCGGATGCATATATTGGTGATCCTTTGGCATTTGAAATTGTTGAGAATGCGATTGATCAAAAAATGGATCACGAGCTTCACCCTGTCGAGCGAATCTGGCTCTACCACCCGTTTCACCATTCTGAGGACATTCACCAACAGGATAAAGGCCTAACCCTGCTTAATGAATTGGAGCATGCCGTCGACAATGTTTGGCAACCCTATATCAGAAATGCCATCGAAGGCTGGACCCGCCACCGCTATATTGTTGCCCAATTCGGCCGATTTCCACATCGCAATGAAGTACTAGGTAGAAGCGANACGAAAGAAGAGCAAGAATTTATGTCAAGNGATGGTGAAAGCTTCGGACAAGGACGTAAAAAANAGAAATTTNGCGGCNCGGCCACAAAAACAACAAACCAAATGAGGCATAGATAGATTATTATTAGAGGTCTACTNCAATGGATAGTGTTGAAAANTCTGAATCATCAAAAAGAAAATTAATTGAATTCTCAGAGAGTCTGTTTCCAANTTTAAGAGAACGTGCCACAGATTGTGAAGAAAANAGGGAGATTCCCGAGAGAACGATTGAAGACNTAATGAATGGCGGAATAATCCGAAGCACNGTTCCAAACCGCCTTGGGGGATATGAGNTTGATTATCGCACAGCCATGTCNATATGCGCCGCTATTTCTCGGGGCTGCGGNTCAACAGGGTTGGTAGTAGCAAACATGTTAGGCTGCGCCCTAACCACAGCTTTATGGCCTGAAAAAGCGCAATCTGATGTTTGGGGGAAATCAATTGATACAATTGTGACTGGCACATTAATTTTTCCAAAGGGTATAGCTAAGACTGTTGATGGTGGATATGTTCTATCTGGGAGATGGCCTTTTGGAACTGGAATAAATACATCCTCATGGAACATGTTTGGGGCAGTAGTAAAAAATGAATTCACAAATGATGATGAAGAGTTAAGGATGTTTCTAGTTCCCAAAAAGGATTGGGAAACAATCGATACATGGAGATCTGGCAGTTTAAAAGGCTCTGGAAGCCATGATGTGAAGGTATGCAAAAAATTTGTTCCAAGCTACCGTACTATCTCTGTTAAGGAGCAACTTGGAAATTGTGCTCCGGGCTGTAAAATAAACACTGGTCCAGTTTATAAACTGCCTATATTTGCAATGTTTTTTTCATGGATAGGTTCTGTAGTTCTCGGAATCGCAGAAGGTGCAGTATATGATTTTGAAAAACGCGCAAAATCAAGAATAACAAATTATACGGCGGATCGGTTACGAGATCTAACACCCATACAAATCAAGTGTGCTGACGCACATATGTCAGTTGACACCGCCAGAAGGATATATCTACAAAATTGCGATGAAGCCACGCGCATTGCGCTAAATGATAAATTACCAAGCAGTGAAGAGCGAATAAGGTGGCGGGGTGAAGGCGCATTTGCTGCTAGACTCTGCGTAAATGCCGTTGACTTGCTATACGCTTCAAGTGGTGGTGGCGGCCTTTACGACCATAATCCAATATCACGAGCATTCCGTGACGTACACGGGGCACAAGCTCAAATAACCCAATCTTTTGATATAAATTCTACCACTTACGGCCGCCTGCTTCTGGGGCTGGAAACTGACAATAAATTACTTTAAACGTTTATAAAAAAATATAAAATAAAACTTATCTATGATGGTTAATTCTCTTTCTAAACCAGTAAGGTAAGTTATAATTTTATTAAGGTATTCGCGCCATAGCGCGCTATTATTGAGCCTCCTTGGGCTGTAGACTTTCCACCAATGTCGCCCAATAACTTGCACCCCAACCGAGTGCATCGTCGTTAAAGTCGTAATTCGGGTTATGCAGGAAACATCCAAGATCGGCCCCAGCATTTCCCATCCATATGTAAGAGCCAGGGCATTCCTCCAGCATGTAAGAAAAATCCTCTGACCCCATGCTTGGCGGCACATCACGCCGCACATTCGCCTCGCCGGCAATGCGTGCCGCCGCCTTTGCAGCGTACTCGGTTTCAACTTCATGGTTAACCGTGGCAGGAAATTGGCGCATATAATTGTATTCGATATGGCAGCGATGAGCTTGGGCGATTCCTTCGCTAATGCGTGAAATACCATTTTCGATTTCCTGACGAATGGTTTCCTTGAAACAGCGAGCGGTACCGCCTAGCTCTACCCGGCCCGGGATGACATTGAAGGCATCGCCGGAGTGAAACATGGTGACACTGACCACCGCCGAATCAAGCGGGTCAGTCACCCGACTAGCGATGGTCTGGAGTCCACCAACTATCTCTGCCGCGCAGATCATGGGATCGATTCCAAGATGAGGCATGGCACCATGGGCACCCTCGCCTATAACGGTGATCTCAAAACAATCGCAAGCTGCCATCATCGGCCCCGACCTGACGGCGAATTCACCGATTTTCAAACCCGGCCAATTGTGCAGACCATAAACACCGTTGACCGGAAATTTTTCGAACAGGCCGTCAGCGACCATTTCACGCGCGCCGCCCATACCCTCCTCGGCAGGCTGAAAGATGAAGTAGACCGTGCCGGAAAAATTCTCTGTCTCCGCAAGATATTTAGCCGCGCCAAGCAGCATTGCAGTATGGCCATCATGGCCGCAGGCATGCATCACACCGTCACTAGTGGAGCGATGATCAAATTCGTTCTTCTCCAGGATGGGCAGCGCGTCCATATCGGCTCTGAGACCGATGGCGCCGTCACCGGGGGAGCCCTTCAGCACGCCAACCACTCCAGTCCTTGCCAGGCCGCGATGCACTTCGAGGCCAAACGATTCAAGTTCCCGAGCGACAACATCGGCGGTACGTTTCTCCTCGAACCCTAGTTCAGGGTGGGCATGGATGTCGCGGCGCCAGCGCGCCATATCATCCTGAAATTCTGCAATTCGGTTGATCATTGGCATGATATTTCTCCCCTGAGCGTCCAGATCTGCAACCCCAGCATAGCAAGCGAGCCAGCAAGTAGATAGAATCGAGCCATGGGAAAAATGACGAAATTCACCGACATCCTAAAATTCGCTGCGGTGCGAGTTGGCGGCGCTGCGGAACTCAAAAAGCTGCTACCCGAATCAAAATCTGCCAAATCTCTGAAAACCCTAGCGGACGACCGCTATCTTTCACTTATGATGCTTTGGGTGTTTTCCTCTGGGCTAAAACACAGCATGGTCGCCGGTAAGTGGCCAGACTTTGAGGAAATTTTCTTCGCATTTGACCTGAAGCGCGTGGCCGCCATACCCGACGAAACCTTGGAAGCGCTGTTAAAGGAGGCGCGTCATCCGCCATTGGGGTAAGATCAAGGCTACGCGATACAATGCAGCGGCAATGGCAGAGATCGCTGCTGAGCATGATAGCTTCGGCACCTGGATCGCAGCTTGGCCAGAAGAGAATATCGTTGACCTGTGGGATACACTGGAAGAGCGCTTCATCCAATTGGGCGGCGCCTCTGCTCCTAATTTCTTGCGTATGGCAGGTAATGATACCTTTATATTCACCCATGATGTGGTTAAGGCACTCAACAAATGGGACGCTTTTAGGGGTGAGCCTAAGGGCAAGAAGGCGGTCGCCAAGTTCAAGAAGCATTCAACGTCTGGGCAAGCAAGAGCCAGCTTAATCGGGCGCAAATGAGCCGAATCCTGGCCCTTTCGGTCGATTGACGACAGTCCTCATGGACTGAGATAAAGTTAACCATACAGCAATATCGCCATGGCACTGTCTCAACATGTCTTAATTCCAGCGCCAATGACGATTTGTCTCGCACCAGCCACACCCTTGGTGACTGGCTGAGTGTGTTCCGCGACACCGAGAAAGAGCTCGACTTCCATTCTCCAGCCTTACTCTCGTATCTCACCGCTCCTTCCGGTTAAGATCGGTACAAAATAGGAAACATATATGAAACCCGACCAGATCGCTGAAGCCGTCGAGATTTATCGCGGCATGCGGCTCGACTTGGACAAACTTGACCGCATGCCCCAAAGCTGCACACCGGTTAACACAGAAGAAGCCTATGAAGTTCAACAGGAGCTCAATTTGCGCCTGGGCGAGCTCGGGCTCGGGCTCATCGGCGGATACAAGATTGGCTGCACCAGCAAGGTGATGCAGGACTACCTAAAAATAGACGAACCGTGCAGTGGAGGTATTTACGCCAATACAATATTCCACGAAAGGGGCGAACGCAGCCATAACGCCTATAGCCGACCCGGGGTCGAATGCGAGATCGCTATCGGCCTGGCTGCCCCTCTTGGTGCAGACGGCGCGCCCTACGACGGACAGAGCGTTGCCGACATGGTGGGCAGCGTCATGGCGGCAATCGAAATCGTCGACGATCGCTTCGTGGATTACACCAAGCTCCCACTTCCCATCATGCTTGCCGATGATTTCTTCAATTCTGGATGTGTGCTCGGCGAACCGGTGAAGGATTGGCGCAAGCGCGACATCGCCACGCTTCGTTGTGAAATGTTCATCAACGGTGCGAGCGTCGGCATTGGCTTCGGCGGTGACGTAATGAGCCATCCATTAAACGTGCTCGCATGGCTCGCCAATAGTATGGTCGCGCGCGGACGCGAGCTCCGTGCCGGTGAATTCGTCCTCACAGGCAGCTCAATTCAAACCTATTGGTGCGAACCGGGTGACGAGGTGCGTGTCGAAATCGAGACCCTCGGCACGGCTGAAATGAGCTTTATCACAGGCTAATTTCGCGGCAAGGCGGCAGCCATCAGGCGGCCAACGGCGATCATCTCCGGAATTGTAGCGGCGAAATCAGCAAGGGTAACCAGCAGTTGCTCACGCGCCGCGCCGGTTGGTCGGCCTCCAGGCAAATCGTTGATAGTCAGCTCTTTGCCAAGGCGTAGGGCGTTAGAATCGGCAATGGCAGCGATACGTGTGGCGGTCTCTTCGATTTCCCCGCCCTGGAAAAGAGGGATCAGCGCGTTCGCCTGATCCATCATATAATCTGGCCAATGGGCAAGATGACGGTAGAGGGTAGGCACAATTTTGCGGGAGCCGTTGTCAGAGCCAATACGCAGCCGTAGGATTAATTCGGCTAAGGCTGGTGGCATTTCCTCTAACTCCACCAGCGACGGCATGCCAGGAAACTTAGCAAGCGGCGTCGGCTTGCCACTATCACCGCTGCATTGCCCGCCGGCTTCCTCCGATGCAAGTAGCAACATCAACACGCGCACAGCTATGATGTTGTGCGGATTGGCGGTGTTGTAGGCGGCAACAATATAGCTGATTGCAGCTCGGTCCATCGGTTTGAGCGCAAGCGCCAGAGCCTTCTCGTGGGTGAGCAACGGTAATTCGGCAGCGAGCGGAACAGATGCCAATTTCTCTGCGGAGTCACTCAAAACACCTGATCGCATGACCGGCGCCAGCGCTCTCCAACCCCATTCAAGAACGCCGTTTTGGGTTGCAAGATGTCGGTAAATCAACGCTACCAACGGCACCCGGCAGCATGCCCTTATCTCGTCATAAATTGCCTTGATTTCGGTTGGAGCGTCCCGTTCAGAAAGTTCTGGCAATCTTTTTATATTTGCCACTTTGATCTCCCGATATGGCTCACCCACTCTATAATAGCGTTATGGAAACCATAACCGCACGCGCCATCAACGCTGATTTCTTCGCACCTTACGGCCAACTACTAGACGTACCAGAGAAGCCCGGTCGTTACGACTTTCAAGCTGAGCTATTCAACGGTCGTGCTGACGCCAAACCGAACCTACTGCTGGTCCGGGCAAATGCGCAATCGCTGCCGCTCGACATGAAGTTGATGGAATGTCATCCGAAATCGAGCCAAGCCTTCTTTCCGCTCGACGTCCAGCGTTATCTCGTGTTGGTCTGCCCAAAAACCGCAGATGGCGAACCTGACACAGCACGCCTCGATGCGTTTATCGTCGGCGGGGCACAGGGCATCAATTATAATCCCGGCACCTGGCATCACCCGCTGACTGTGCTCGAGGGCGTCGGACGCTTCGCCGCCCTAGTGTGGGAAAATCACAGTGCCGCAGATACCGTATGGTACAAGCTTGCGGCAGAGCAACGGGTACGCATCGAAGCTTAACCCTGTTGGGTGTCGTGACGCAGGCCAATGCTATGGCGCTCGATCTTAATATCGCTCAGATAGTGAAACGGCCGGTCCTTGCGTCCAGCGAAGCCTGGCGCACGCATTAACAAAAGCTCGCCGGGTCGCCACGAAATCTCGCGCGCGCCAGAGCCGGAGCGCGTATCGGAGACGAAAAACCGGCCGTCGCCAGAAAGTTGAATCAGGGCAACAAGGCCGGTATAGCGCATATGATCGCGATGCGTAGTGATGCCGAAGGAGCCGGGATGATAGCGCTGCACTACGAGATCATTAAAGCCAAGTCGCCCAGCCAGGACCGGCGGGCGCAAACCCTTAAGGGCAAGGGCAAGATGTTCCTCTAGTTCCGCCGCCAGGTTCCAAAGCGCGTTTGGTTTCGGCGGCGCCATACAGATGTCAAAATCCTGGCGTACAACACTTGCACCCGAACCAACCTGCCGCCTTCCGACGCGATAGGGAAGTATCTGGGTAGCAGCTAGAAGCTGCGCTAGCTGCCTTGGCGCGAGCAATGGTAGGCTGGTCGCATCTTCCGCCACCAGACTCATCAGCGCATATCTAAGTTGATCCGTACCGCTTACGAATTCCACCCGTTCACTCTACCGTTATCCCAGTTGTTCGGGACCCAGATATAATTCGACCCGGACGACAAATGCGCAAGAATAGGAGACATAATACCGTATTAGCTTGACTTATCCTGCCTGAACTCCCATACGCGGGTCCAACGATACTCCCTTTGAGATCGATTTTCGATTAAATGCCGGCGTCAGTATTAGAACCGGCCTAATTTATTCCGGCAGATATGGATGTTTAGTTAGGTCGGCATTCGCCTTAAGTGCACTGCCGGAGCAATTCATTCAATAATGAAAGATTATCCTTAAATGACCGACTTCTCTGGCCTCAACTTGGCCCAACCGATCCTTCGTGCCATCTCCGACAAAAGCTATACTCTCCCCACACCCATACAACTAAAATCCATCCCACCACTCCTTGAGGGGCACGATCTATTGGGTATCGCCCAAACCGGTACCGGTAAAACCGCTGCCTTCGCGCTGCCGCTACTACACCGCCTGGCGCAAAACCCTGGCACTGTCAAGCGTGGCAAACCGCGTGCGCTAATTCTCGTGCCAACGCGTGAACTTGCTAGCCAGGTTAGTGACAACTTAAGGAGCTACGGCCGACATCTACCTGTGTGCACCGCCGTTATTTTTGGTGGCACTAATATTCGACCACAAATTCGTGCGATGAGCCGCGGGGTAGATGTGCTGGTAGCAACGCCAGGCCGCTTACTCGACTTAATAAGCCAAGGCCATGTGCAACTCCATGTTATTGAGACTTTTATCCTCGACGAAGCCGACCGTATGCTGGATATGGGATTCTTGCCTGATGTCAAACGTATTATTACTAAGCTTCCCGCAAAGCGGCAGACCTTGCTTTTCTCTGCCACCATGCCGAAATCGATTTCAAAACTCGCTGCAAACCTATTGAACAACCCGAAACGGGTCGAGATTACGCCTGCAGCAAGCACCGTGGAGAAAGTGCAGCAGCGAGTTCTTTTCGTAACCAAAGAGAAGAAGCGCTCGCTTCTTACTAAGTTGCTTAATGACGAAGAAATTGGCCGCGTGCTGATATTCACGCGCACGAAGTACGGCGCGGACCGCGTTGCCAAGCATTTATATCGGGGCGGTATCCTAGCCAACGCGATTCATGGCAATAAGTCCCAGAATGCTCGCCAACGCGCACTTAAAAGTTTTTGCGCAGGCAAGATCCGCGCGCTCGTGGCGACAGACATCGCAGCTCGTGGAATCGACATCAAGGATGTTACACATGTCATCAATTTTGACCTGCCTAGCGAGCCGGAGAGCTATGTTCACCGTATCGGCCGAACGGCGCGAGCCGGTGCCGGCGGCATCGCCATCTCTTTTTGTGATCATGATGAGCGCAACCATTTGCGTAATATCGAGAAGACCATCGGCCTGAACGTCCCGGTTTTCACGGACCATCCATTTCATGATTCCGAAATCGAGAATTCAAAAACGCCGGGCAAGCGCAAATTAAGGAGCAAGCGTGTGGACCTGCAGCAACGCAACACCCAACGCACGAAGCGAAAGGCCAAAAAGGCGGCGTAACCGCCATCGACCTTAATCGAATTGAGCGCCATAATGAGTGTTCAAATATATTGAGGAGAGCGCGGCTATGCCGAAAGTCGAAGCAAACGGGATAAATATTTTCTACGAGTTTCTCGGCGACGGTGACCCGCTAGCGCTGATCGGTGGTTCGCTGTTTGGCCGGCAGAATTTTGGTATGGTGTGGGACGGCTTGGCCCAAAATTTTAAGCTGATTAGTTACGACCAGCGCGGCTATGGGCAAACAGACCGTCCCTTACAACAATACGATCTTGATATTTGGGCGGACGACCTTGCAGCCCTAATGGAGAAACTCGGTATTCCACGCGCTCACGTAATGGGCACTTCTGCCGGTGGCATGATCGCGCTCAAATTCGCCGCCAAATATCCCGACAAATGTATTGGAGTAGTGAGCGACTGCGCATTCGCAAAATGTGACGAGATGCGCAAGATCATGTTCCGCACTTGGCGCCACATGGCGCAAACCTGGGGCTGCTCGCCACAATTCGCTGATCACGTGCTAACCCAAGCGGTTGGCGCAGAATATCTCGACGGCCCGAACGGCCCGGCGATCGTAGATATGGTTCGCACCGTCGTCGGTTTGAATTCGCCCGAAACCGTTGTACAGGCTTGCCTTGCCATGGAAAACATGGATTTGCGAGAGGATTGTAAAAAAATTCGCAATCCGACCCTCGTCATCACGGCGAAAAAAGATATGTTGACGCCCATGGAAACCGGCGCGAGCGGAGCTGGTGCACAATGGGTGGCGGATAATGTTCCAGGCTGCGAAATTATCGTATATGAGGATATTGGCCATGCTGATCTGGTCGAGTGCCCGGAGAAAACCATTGAATCTACCATCGAGTTTTTGCACCGAGCTAAGGACAAGGTACCCAATTAAGTTGAGCGACCGACTATGAACAACGTTCCGCACATGTCCCGTCACGCGAGCGTCGGCGTCCGTGTCGGGCCTTACCGCATTGGGGGCGGTGCGCCAATATTGGTACAGAGTATGACCAATACTGATACGGCGGACGTGCAATCAACAGCCGATCAGGTAAGGGCGCTCGCCGAAGCGGGGTCAGAGTTGGTGCGGGTTACCGTCAATACGCCAGAAGCGGCAGCTGCAGTGCCGCATATACGCGAGCGCCTTGATGCAATGAATTGCGGCGTACCACTAGTTGGCGACTTTCACTATAACGGCCACAAGTTGCTGCGCGAACATCCGGCCTGTGCCGAAGCGCTAGCAAAATACCGCATCAATCCCGGCAATGTAGGCTTTCGTGAAAAACGCGATCGTCAATTCCAAACCATGATTGAAGTCGCTTTGGAATATAGCCGTCCGGTGCGCATTGGCGTTAATTGGGGCAGCCTGGATCAGGAATTATTAGCTGAATTAATGGACCAAAATGCCACTTTAGCGATACCACGCGAGGCGCAGGTGGTGATGCGCAAAGCTCTCGTGGAATCCGCGCTGCGCAGCGCGGCGATGGCAGAAGAAATAGGGCTCGAACGTGATCGCATCGTGATCTCCTGCAAGGTCAGTCAGGTGCAGGATTTGGTGGCGGTCTATGGCGATTTAGCGGCACGTTCGGATTATGCGCTTCACCTTGGTTTGACCGAGGCAGGTATGGGGTCGAAGGGAATTGTTGCTTCAACCGCAGCACTCGCCATCCTGCTGCAGAAGGGCATTGGCGATACTATCAGAGTCTCACTCACTCCCTCTCCAGGCGGCGACCGAACCCAGGAAGTGATTGTGGCGCAGGAGATCCTACAGACCATGGGCCTGCGTTCTTTCACACCATTGGTGACCGCCTGCCCTGGCTGTGGACGGACTACAAGCACTGTCTTTCAGGAACTGGCGGAAAAGATCCAAAGCCATGTACGTGTGCGCATGCCGGAATGGCAAAAGGACTATGTCGGCGTCGAGGATATGCAACTCGCAGTGATGGGATGTATCGTCAACGGCCCGGGTGAAAGCAAACATGCCGATATCGGCATCAGCCTGCCGGGCACCGGCGAGACGCCTGCAGCACCAGTATTTATCGATGGAGAAAAATCGGTGACACTACGTGGCGAAGGCATCGCCGAAGCGTTTCAAGATATCGTCGAGAATTATGTTGAGAGCCACTACGCCAAGCGTGGCTAGTTTAAATTTTCCTTAATTTCAAGCTGTTGTAATCATAGGGCCTGGCCGATCTATCTCCCTGCTTAATTTCACCAAGCGCTTCGGGAACCTGTTACGACGTAAAAGTCTTGGCTAAATATTCGCCACCCATTGCCGAAGCGGAATCATTGCGCCGACCCGAACGAAACGGCAATATAAACTCGATCGAAAGAGTTCTTTTAAATGAATATTTATTAAAATATTCACTAATTTATTTTAGACAGAGCTCCGACGTCATGTAGGCCCGGCCACACCAATAATGGAATCGGCTATGAGCGAAGTGACACAGCCCTATATTTGGGAACAATCCTATCCTGATGATATCGATTGGCATGCGCCATTAACGCCCCAGACCATGTCGGCCATGATGGATGAAGCTGCTCGCAAATATGCCGCTCTCCCCGCAATCGATTTTCTCGGCCGAATATATAACTTCGCGGAAGTATCGGATTTGGTGAACCGCGCAGCCAAGGGACTGCAGAGTCATGGAATCGGCAAGGGTGATCGGGTCGGCCTTATGCTGCCCAACTGCCCGGCTATGGTGATTTCATATTATGCTGTGCTTCGCGCAGGTGCCACCGTTGTGAATTTTAACCCCCTATATGCCGAAGCAGAAATTCGCGCACAAATTGAAGATTCGGACTGTGGTATTCTTATTACTCTCGATATGCCGCTAATATACGATAAGGCAGCCAAGATGCTGGGGTCGACGCAATTAAGAACGATTGTGCTTGCTTCCTTGGCTGAGCAACTACCCTTCCCGAAGAACCTTCTCTATCGACTGCTTAAAAGGAAGGACATCGCAACGATGCCCTCGGATGGGCACCATCTGTCCTTCAGTGAACTTTGCTCTACGGACGGCAAACCCTCCACTGTCGATGTCAATCCCGAGACTGACATTGCGGTGCTGCAATATACCGGCGGCACCACCGGCCTGCCCAAGGGTGCAATGCTTACTCACGCGAATCTCACCACCAATGTTCAGCAAGCAACTTATCTCTTTCCTAAGACAGAGTTTGGCAAGGAAGTGTTGATAGGCGTGCTACCGCTGTTTCACGTTTTTGCTATGACAGTGGTGATGAATTTCAGCATCTTCGCTGGAGCCAAAATGATCCTCCTCCCGCGTTTCGAACTTGATACGACCCTAAAGGTCATTCACAAAAAGCGGCCAACATTTTTTCCAGCTGTGCCAACGATCTATATCGCCATCAACAACCATCCCGGCGTCGCCGCGGGTAAGTTTGATCTCACTTCGATGAAATATTGCCTCTCAGGCGGCGATACGTTGCCACGCGAAGTGCAGGAAAAATTCGAATCTTTGTCGGGCTGTCGCCTGTTGGAAGGTTATGGCCTTAGCGAGACGTCACCCGTGGCATTGTGTAACCCTTCAACAGGCGAATCGCGCGCAGGCTCGCTCGGCCTTCCAGCACCGGCAACGTTGGTCGAGATCACCGATATCGAAGACCCGTCCAAAGTGCTACCCCAAGGCGAAACCGGCGAAATCTGCATCACTGGCCCTCAGGTCATGAAAGGCTATTGGAATCGTGAGGATGAGACAGCGAGAGCACTGCTCGACGGGCGATTCCATACTGGGGACGTCGGGTATATTGATGCGGACGGATACACTTTCCTTATAGATCGCTTGAAAGAGATCATCCTAGCAGGTGGCTACAATATCTACCCCCGCCATGTAGAAGAAGCTATATATCGCCACTCGGCAGTGGAGGAGGTAACAGTCGCCGGCATTGAGGATTCCTATCGCCAGCAAACCGTTAAGGCCTTCGTCAAGCTACGCGCGGGCCAGTCTCTTGACGCAGAAGCGCTTACCGCATTCCTCAAGGACAAACTCTCGCCCATCGAAATGCCCAAGGAAATCGAGTTCCGCGACGAGTTACCAAAGACCTTGATCGGCAAACTATCGAAGAAGGAATTGATTGCCGAAGAAACCGCCAAGCGCAAAGCGACGACTTGAAACAGCAAAATTTGAGAATTCAAACAGAATCGAACGAGGCCCAACCCATGAAACCCGTTGTCATCGCAGGATATAAAAGATCCCCCTTCCAGTTCGCCCACAAGGGCCAATTGGTCAAAAAGCGGCCTGACGACCTGGCAGCCGACGTGGTACGCGGATTAATTGAGACAAGCGGGGTCGATCCATCTGGCATCGAGGATCTAATCATGGGCTGCGCCTTTCCCGAGGGCGAGCAGGGCTTTAACATGGGCCGCATCGTCGGTCTTCTGGCAGATTTGCCGATCTCTGTCGCTGGCGTCACAGTCAACCGTTTCTGCGGCTCGTCTATGCAGTCGATCCACATTGCGGCCGGCGCGATCCAGATGAATGCCGGCGAAGCGTTTATCTGCGCCGGGGTAGAATCCATGTCGCGTATCCCGATGGGTGGCTTCAACCCGATGCCCAATGCCGACCTCTTCGAGAAAAATGAAGGCGCCTACATGTCGATGGGCGAAACGGCAGAGAACCTTGCCGAGAAGTATCAAATCCCACGCGAGGAGCAAGAGGCGCTCGCCATTTCGAGTCACGCCAAAGCCGCTGCCGCGCGCGAAGATGGCAAGTTCAAGAGCGAGATCGTACCTATAGATTGCGATGGCGAGATCGTTGATCAGGATGGCTGTATCCGCACTGGGACCAATGCCGAAGATCTTGCCAAACTTGAACCCGCCTTCGATGCGGAAGGCACGGTCACTGCCGGCACTTCATCACCACTGACTGACGGTGCATCAGCGGTACTGATCACTACAGAGGATTATGCCCAAGCCAATAATCTAGAGGTGCTTGCACGAATTAAAAGTGCAGCCGTCGCCGGTTGCCAGCCAGAAATTATGGGCTATGGCCCGGTAGTCTCCTCGGTAAAGGCGCTCGAGCGCGCCGGTATCTCAATGTCAGATATTGATGTAATCGAGCTCAACGAGGCCTTTGCCGTTCAGGCGCTGGCCTGTGTGCGTGAACTAACTATTGACCTTGACAAGATGAATTTAGATGGGGGTGCCATTGCGCTCGGCCATCCACTCGGTGCTACCGGCGCGCGTATTACTGGTAAGGCGGCGCAACTCCTGAATCGCGAAAACAAGCGTTATGCACTAGCCACGCAATGCATCGGCGGCGGTCAGGGTATCTCCACCGTGCTCGAGGCGGCCTGATGGCAATTAATAAGGTCGCCGTTATCGGCGCTGGGTTGATGGGCGGCGGCATTGCTGCCCATGTCGCCAATGCAGGCACCGACGTGATCCTATTGGACATCGTGCCCGAGGGCGCAAAAAAGCGGAGCCAACTAGCGCTCGATTCAGTTGAGAGACTGCTGAAGACTGAGCCCGCCCCTTTTATGGACAAAAAAAACGCCAAACGCATTGCCTGCGGTAATATCGAGGACGATCTCAAGCTACTTGCTGACGCCGACTGGATCATTGAGGCGGTGATCGAAAAACTCGAGATCAAGCACGAAATCTATCGCTTGATCAACAAGGTGCGGAAACCTGGCAGCATCGTGTCCTCCAATACCTCGACGATCCCCTGCAGCGACTTAATGCGAGGCATGGACGAAAGCTTTCAACGCGATTTTCTCATCACCCATTTCTTCAATCCGCCACGCTATATGCGTTTGCTTGAAATTGTCAAAGGCGAGAAGACAAGCGATGATGCTGTCTACACGGTCAGCGAATTCTCAGACATGAATCTGGGCAAAGGCGTAGTCGCCTGCAAGGACACACCAGGCTTTATAGCCAACCGTATTGGCACCTTTTGGATTCAAGCAGCCGTAGTGGAAGCATTTAAAGGGACGGTGACTATAGAAGAGGCAGATGCCGCCATCGGCCGCGCTCTTGGCATCCCAAAGACGGGAATTTTTGGCTTGATGGATTTGGTCGGCATCGACCTTATGCCTCTTGTTGGCAAGAGCCTCTATGACGCAGTACCCATGGACGACGCCTACCGGGCGATATATAGCGAGCCCGAGCAGATTAAGAGCATGATTGCCGAGGGCTTGATCGGGCGCAAAGGTAAAGGCGGCTTCTATCGCCTCAACAACGAGGATGGCAAAAAGACCAAGCAAGTTATCGACCTGGCAACGGGCGCGTATTCGACGGCTCAGCGCCCGACACCGGCAAGTGTCCGTGCCGCCGGCAAATCGCCACGCGCACTTTTCGAACATGGAGACGCGGTGAGCGATTTTGCCTGGCAGGTGATGTCTCAGACCCTCGTCTACGCGACCGAACTGATTCCCGAAATCGCTCAAGACGTTGTCGCCGTCGACAAAGCCATGACCCTTGGCTATGCCTGGAAGCATGGTCCTTTCGAATTAATTGATCGGATCGGCGCGAGCTGGTTTACCGAACGCTTAAAAACTGAAGGTCGCAATATACCTGCACTCCTTGCCAGTGCCGCCGAGAAAGGTGGGTTCTATCGGGTAGAAGGAGGGCGGCTTCAATATCTTTCGACCGACGACGAATACGTCACCGTCAAACGTGCTCCCGGCATCTTACTACTTTCCGACATCAAGCGCGCCGGTGAGCCAATTACACGCAACGGCTCAGCTTCTCTTTGGGATATAGGCAGTGGCGTCGCTTGCCTCGAATTTCACACTAAGATGAACGCAATCGACCCCGACGTACTCAACATGCTCAGCAAGTCGGTCGAGATCGTCAGCAGGGATTACAAGGCCTTAGTGCTACACAATGAGGGCACTAACTATTCGGTCGGCGTCAATCTCGGCCTAGCGCTGTTCGCTGCCAATGTAGCCGCTTGGCAGGTGATGGAAGATATGATCAAAAGAGGACAGGACGTATTCAAGGAGCTAAAGTTTGCGCCCTTTCCGGTGGTTGGCGCACCCTCCGGTATGGCCTTGGGCGGTGGCTGCGAATCCCTTCTTCATTGCGACGCGGTGCAAGCCCATGCCGAAAGTTATATCGGCTTGGTAGAGGTCGGCGTCGGCCTCATTCCTGGTTGGGGCGGTTGCAAGGAATTGCTGGTGCGCGGACTCACTGGCAAACGCGGTGGAATATTTGGGGGCGGTGCCATGCCGGTGATCTCCAAACTCTTTCAAACTATCGGCTTGGCGAAAGTGTCGCGTTCTGCGGCCCAGGCCTTTGGTTATGGCTATTTACGCGAAGGAGATCGCATCACTTTCAATCGGGATCGGCTTTTGGCCGATGCCAGGGACTATGCACTGGAGCTCGCGGAAAACTATCAGACCCCCGAGCCGCAAGAGATCAAACTGCCTGGAAATTCGGCCCGCGTCGCGCTGATGATGGCGGTGCGGGGCCTTGCCAAGACGCGCAAGGCGACACCACACGATCTCACTGTGGTCGAACAACTTGGTATCGTGCTTACAGGTGGCAAAACCGATACCACAGAAGCGTTGTGCGAGGACGATATCTCCGCTCTCGAACGAAAAGCGCTAGCGACGCTGGCGAAGAATCCACTCACCCTAGCGCGCATGGAACATATGCTGGAAACCGGAAAGCCGCTCCGGAACTAGACAGTAGGAGAAAGAGATATGCAAATTTACAAAGCTCCCCTACGTGACATGCGCTTCGTCCTCCACGAATTACTGGACGCGAAACAATTGAGCAAACTACCCGGCTACGAGGAAGCTACTGCTGATACCATCGATACCATCATCGAAGAGGGAGCAAAGTTCTGCCAGGACAAGCTTCTCCCGCTGAACCGCGTTGGCGATGAGGAAGGCTGTACCTATGAAAATGGCGTGGTACGTACGCCACCGGGTTTCAAACAGGCTTATAACGATTTTGTCGGTGCCGGTTGGCAGTCGATTTCTTCCGATCCGAACTATGGTGGTCAGGGCCTACCCGCACTGATGAATTTTGTGATCGAAGAGATGGTGTGTTCGACCAATATTGCCTTTGGGGTCTATCCGCTGTTGTCGCGCGGCGCTGCGTCCTTGATTGAGCGCCATGGCAGCGATGACATCAAGGAAACCTATCTGCCTCACCTTGCCGACGGCTCGTGGAGCGGCACCATGTGCCTAACGGAGAGCCAGTGCGGCACCGATCTCGGTCTCATCCGCACCAAGGCGGTGCCGGCTGGCAACGGAAAATATTCCATCAGTGGCAGCAAAATCTTTATTTCTGCCGGCGAACACGATTTGTCGGAGAATATTATCCATCTGGTGCTTGCCAAACTACCCGATGCGCCGGAAGGCGTGCGCGGAATTTCGCTTTTCCTAGTGCCTAAATTGAGCGTCAACGGCCGAGGCACGGCAGCTGAGGTCGGCTCACGGAACGGCGTGGCCTGTGGGTCGATAGAGAAGAAGATGGGCATACACGGCTCAGCGACCTGCGTGATCAATTTCGACGAGGCCGAGGGTTATCTCATTGGCGATCCTCACAAAGGTCTGCGCTGCATGTTCACCATGATGAACGGCGCACGCCTCGGTGTCGGCATGCAGGGCCTGGCGCTCGGTGAGACGGCCTATCAGTCCGCCACCGCTTATGCCAAGGAACGTCGCTCGGGCAAGAGCCTAACTAAGGGCACCAAGAGCGCCGATGTCGCGGATCCAATTATTGTCCACCCCGACGTGCGCAATATGTTGCTGACCGCGCGCGCCTATAACGAAGGCGCACGCGCGCTAGCCTATTGGACGGCGCTGCAGCTCGACCTCTCGACACACCACCCGGACGCCGAAACACGGCGCGATGCTGACGAAATCGTGCAGCTAATGACGCCAGTCATCAAGGCGTTCCTCACCGACCGAGGTTTCGAGGCAGCCAATCTAGCCGTTCAGGTACATGGCGGACACGGCTATATCTCAGAGCACGGGATAGAGCAGCTCGTGCGCGATGCACGCATCGCCCAGCTCTATGAAGGCACCAACGGCATCCAAGCACTCGACTTGGTAGGTCGCAAACTCAGCCTCCATACAGGGCGACTCTTGCGCCATTTTTTTCATCCGGCGACGGAATTTGTCGAAACAAATCAAGAAACCGAAGAGCTCAAGGATTTAGTCCTGCCACTTGCCAAGGCTCTTGAAAAACTGCAGCAGGCGACTCTCGTGATTGCACAGAAGGGCCTCGGTGATCCGGAGGAAGCGGCCGCGGTGGCAACAGATTATCTCAAAATGTTTGGTCTTGTTGCGGTTGGCTACATGTGGCTGCTAATGGCAGAAAAAGCCGTTGCCAAGGCTGCAGACGCTAATGGTGATGCCCGCTTCTACGCCAACAAGCTGAAAACCGCGCAGTTCTATATGCATAAGCTGCTACCGGATGCGTCAGCAGCTTTTCTCAGAATAATGACCGGCAAATACGCGGCCGCTCAATTTAACGAGGAAGACTTCTAGAGAGCCGAAAGTACAGGCGATGGCCTTCGGCAAGACCCCGGTTGAGAGCATTGATGCGCTGGCAGCGAGAGTCCATGACGGCGCAATGATCGCTGTCCCACCCGATTATTCCTTCGTCGCCATGGCGGCGACACGCGCCCTCATCCGCCGCGGCGCCCGCGATCTTCATATTCTCGCCGTACCACAAAGTGGCATCCAAGCAGATCTGCTGATCGGTGCCGGCTGCGTCACCATTATGGAGACAGCGGCAGTCAGCCTCGGTGAGCTCGGCGCGGCACCGCAATTCACTGCCGCCGTCAAGTCCAGCAGGATCGAAATCCGTGATTCAACCTGCCCGGCGATTCATGCCGGCCTTCAGGCAAGTGAAAAGGGCTTGCCCTTCATGCCACTGCGCGGCCTTATTGGGAGTGATTTGATGCGCATACGCGGTGATTGGAAGGAGAGCGAGAACCCCTTTGAGGAGGGTGACCGCATTGTCGTGCTGCCCGCCCTCAAACCAGATTTTGCACTCTTTCATTCACCTTTTGCTGATCGCAACGGCAATATCTGGCTCGGACGGCGGCGCGAGCTCGTCACCATGGCCCATGCCGCGAAAGGCGCTCTAGTGACGGTCGAGGAAATTCGCGATATCGACATCATGGAAGATGAAGCCTTGGCCGGGGGCTCCTTGCCGGCGCTTTACGTTACCGCCATCGCTGAAGCACCGAAAGGCGCCTGGCCGCTTGGCGTAGCTGGTCAATATGAACCGGACCGGGAACATCTTGCCAATTATGCTAAGAAGGCCACAGACGCCGATGGTTTTCAGGATTATCTCGCTGAGCACGGCGCATGAACGCGCCGAAATACACAAAGACCGAGCTCCTTATTGAAGTGATCGCCCGCATGTTGGACGGACTCAACCATGTCGCAGTCGGGGCATCTTCGCCAATCCCAGGTGCTGCGGCACTACTTGCCCGGGCGCGCTCGGGCGGCACACCCCGTGTTAGCGTGCTTTCCAGCCTACGCCATAATGATTTTACCGACGGCGCGCGCGAACTGTTCGATTGCGCAGCCCAGGGGAGAATCGACGCCTTCTTTCTCGGTGGCGGTCAGATTGACGGCGAGGCCAATGTCAATCTAGTCGGTCTCGGCGATTACCCAAAACTTAATGTGCGCTTCGCAGGCTCATATGGTTCGGCCTATCTATATTTCCTCGTGCCACGGGTAATTCTATTTCGCCCAGAGCATAGCCGCCGGGTAATGGTCTCAAAGGTCGATTTCATTTCCGCACCGGGCACCAGCCCGCCGGGCCTTTACCGGCCCGGCGGGCCATATGCCCTGGTGACCGAACGCTGCATCTTCTCCTTCAACAAAGAAGCGTGCCGTTTCTGCTTACAATCCATCCATGAAGGCGAAACGGTGGAAAGCATCCGTAAAAACACTGGCTTCGATTTTGACTGCCCACCGCAAACACTGCAAACACCACCACCTTCGGCTACGGCCCTCGAGTTGATCCGCGGTGATGTAGGTATCAACATCGCTGAGGTCTATCCCAAATTCGCCCGCGAGTTTTTATCTCTCAGTTGAAGGCTCTGCTACCGTAAATGCCTCCAGCGCTTCCTCAGCCTTGAGCCAATCCGCCTCGGCCTGGGAGATCGCCTGTTGCGCTGCATTCAGCTTGCGACCCAACTCGGCGAGGCGTTCGGGCGCGCATCCGTAAAGACTGCTGTCCACCATCTTGACCTCGATCTTGGCTTTCTCACGTTCGGCTTCAAGGAGGCGGTGCTCGGCACTCTCAGCGGCGCGCTTGAGCGGCGCGCGCTTGGCCCGCGCGGCGGCAGCATCGCGGCGCTGGGACTTGCCCTTCGCAAGTTTTTCTTGCGCTGGCTTCTTCTCAATGCTGGCTCCATTGCCGAGCACGAGGCGGCGATAATCGTCGAGATCTCCGTCATAAGAGCGTACGGTGCCATCGGCCACCAACCACAGCTGCTCTGCCGTCAACTCCAGAAAGTTCCAATCATGGCTAATAACCACCACCGCACCGGAGAACCCGTTTAGCACCTCAACCAACATGTCTCGGGTCTCCATATCGAGATGATTGGTCGGTTCATCGAGCACAAGAATTTGTGGTGCGCCATGACTGATCATCGCAAGATTCAGTCGTGCCTTCTCACCGCCCGACAAGTTTTTCGCCACGATGTCCGCCTTTTCTCCACTAAACCCAAAGGCTCCGAGACGTGTCCGCACTTTGTTTGGGTCAGCCTTAACCATCAGGCGGGAAAGCTGCTGAAAGGCGCTTTCGCCAGCATCCAGCGTGTCGATCTGATGCTGGGCGAAATAGCCAACAGAAAGCTTGGGTGCACAGTGCATCTCGCCCGCCAACGGTATAAGCTTGCCGGCAAGTAGCTTGGCAAAGGTTGTCTTGCCATTGCCGTTGGCACCCAAAAGGGCGATGCGATCGTCCGGGTCGAGGCGGATATCAAGCCCCTTCAAGACAGGTTTGCCAACAGCATATCCGGCCTGAACGCCCGAGAGGGTGATGAGCGGCGGGGCGAGCATTTCCGGTCTGGGAAAATCAATCTCAATACCGGCGGATTCAATCGCGGGCGGTGTATCGTTCAAGCGAGCTAATGCTTTGAGGCGACTCTGCGCCTGGCGCGCCTTGCTGGCATTATAGCGAAAACGCGCGACAAAGCCTTGGAGCTTACGACGCTTGACCTCCGCACGAGCAAGGGCAGCAACTTCAGCCGACCGACGCTCGGCATATACCCTGGCAAAATTATCATAACCGCCGGGATAGAGTGTCAATGAGCGGTTTGATAAATGCAAGATACCATCAGGTACAGAATTGAGAATATGGCGATCATGGCTGATCAATAGCAAGGTGTGAGGATAGTGACGTAGATGATTCTCCAACCACATAGTGGCTTCGAGATCGAGATGATTGGTTGGCTCGTCAAGAAGCAGCAAATCCGCTTCGGCAAAAAGTGCAGCAGCAAGCGAGACGCGCATCCGCCAACCACCGGAGAAATTGGACATTGGTTGGTGTTGCTCGGCTTCTACAAAGCCGAGTCCGGCAAGAATCGCAGCCGCACGTGCAGGAGCCGCATGGGCGCCAATCTCGTGCAGCCGGTTCTCGATTTCGGCTATGCGGTGGGCACTCTTAGTCTCCCCGATCTCGGTTATAAGAGCATGGCGCTCTGCATGAGCGATCAGTACTGTCTCAATCGGGGTCAAGGAGCCTCCTGAGACCTCCTGGGCAACGCTTGCCACCGTCACGCTCTTGGCCAACGCTAGAGTGCCAGCATCGGGCTCGATCAATCCGGAGATCAGTCGCAACAGAGTTGTTTTGCCGCTACCATTGCGCCCGACCAGGCCAATGCGCCGGCCACGCGCGATGCTTGCTGAAGCGTTTTCTAACAACGCCTTCCCACCGATTCGGTATGTGAGTGAGGAAATTGTCAACATAGCTTGCCAGTCAAGCTCATAACATGCGGAGGGTAGGCAAGGATATATCGGATCATGATGTCCTTTACATCAGGTGCGTAGAGAAGATTTACGCGGCCTCGTGGATAGCTGAGGCGATTCCGACAGTCCGTGATTTACTCTATGGCCATGGCAGTACAAATCACGCACACTTCCCACATTCATGCCAGTTCTCCAACCAGCCAAATCTACCCACATTCTTGACCTGCCAGGTGGCAGAGAGGTCTTGCTCAACCTTCGGCGGAGCGCGAAGGCCCGGCATATATTGATCAAGATTAATGACGCAAATGGCAAGGTAGAGTTGGTCTTGCCAAGGCGTGCGGCGATCCGTGACGGCCTCACTTTCGCCAATGAGCGGGCGGGCTGGATAGAGAAACAGCTCAGTGCTCTGCCGGCGCCTGTTCCGTTCCAAGCCGGCACAGTGCTGCAGCTGATGGGCGAGCCACTTCTGTTGGCACGCCGACAAGGCGGCGCCAAACGCTTGCGGCGGATAGGTGGCCTGCTTGAGGTGCCGGGCGAAGATGCGCAATTTGCGGGGCACGTCCAATGCTGGCTGGTGGCGGAGGCTCGGCGCGAAATCGGCGAACGTGCAGAATCACTTGCAGCGAGAATTGGCCGCCCAGTCCACCACGTCGCCATCCGCGACACGGCAACGCGCTGGGGAAGCTGCTCGGCAGCAGGTAATTTGTCTTTTTCCTGGCGGCTAATTCTTGCGCCGCCCCGCGTACTAAATTATGTCGTGGCACACGAGGTGGCTCATCTCAACGAAATGAACCATAGCGCGAGTTTTTGGCACCTGGTCACAGAACTAGTGGGTGACCCGAGTTGCGAGCGTCTTTGGCTCCGACGGAACGGCAGTCAGCTTAAACGCTATGGACGGCAAGACCCGAGACTTGTTCCTCAACCATGCTCAACTCCTTGAAATGGTGACGTTACCCAGCGCCACCCGTCGAAAATTGTCCCCAAATTATAATTCCGTGCACCATTTCATAGTTTTTGGGGTGCATCGAATTCGTTGCATGAACACATTTGTCGAAAAACGAATGTAGATTTCCCTACCACAGCAATAATTTATCATTGAATAAATTAGTAAATATTTACTATACAAATCATGATGGACAAAACACCTAGTGAATTATCGGGCGATACCCAGGCGCAAATTCTGGACGCTGCGACGGAACGCTTCCGCCATTATGGATATAGCAAGACCACTATGGCGGAGGTCGCCGGCGATTGCGGAATGTCAGCCGGCAACATCTACCGATATTTCGAAAGTAAATCGGATATCGGCGCAGCCGTGAGCATTGCTTGGTTCGAGGCACTTCATCATACCGTGCGCTCAGCGATCTCCCAGCCAGGTCTCAATCCCAGGCAAAAACTCGAAGCATATGTCCTTACAATCAACCGCTTCACCGTCGAAAGTCTCCAAAACACGCCGCATATCCAGGAGATGGTGGACTTTCTCTGCGAAGAGCGGCGCGATCTTGTCGAAGGCCATCTCGATTCTTGCCATGAAATCGTCGCTGGCATTCTCTTAGAAGGAGTTAAGTGTGGCACCTTTGAGATCCCGGATACCGCCACTGCCGCCCGCGCCGTTCTCAATGCCACTGTTCGTTTCGAATATCCCCCTCTGCTTGCACTGAGTGGGGATACCGACTACGAGGCAGAAGCGCGCGCCCTGATCGCCTTGATCGTCGACGGCCTGCGTGGCCAACCGGTGGAAACCACAACTTGAGTTTCACCGGACAGTGCATCAACAAAAAATAATGAATTTCAATAAACAAGTACGCGCTTCCGCGTGGATAGGAGAAGGGCGAATTTGACCGATATCGCCAAAGAAGAAACGCGTCTCGAACGCTTCAGCGCAAATGTGCTGCATTGGCGTTGGCCAATTGTGGCGCTCACAGTGTTGTTCGTCGTTGTCATGGCGGCGGGCGGCCGCCATCTCACCATCAGCAATGACAGCCGAATTTTCTTTAGCGAAGACAATCCTCAGCTCCTTGCATTCGAAGCTCTGGAATCAACCTATACGGAAGCAAATACGGTTCTCATCGCAATCTCGCCCAAACCGGACTCCAGCACACCCAACATCTTCACCTCTGAATCACTGACCGCAATCGCTGAGCTAACCGAAGAGAGCTGGCAATTGCCTTATTCGACGCGCGTCGATTCGCTGACCAATTTTTCCCACACCTGGGCCGATGGCGACGAGTTGATTGTCGAAGATTTGGTGCTCGACCCTGCGGATTTGAACGCGGAGAAGCTCACGCGCATCAAAGACATTGCACTTGGTGAAATTCAACTGGTCAACCGGCTAGTCGGCGCTGACGGAAACACCACGGCGGTGCTTATCAATTTCGTCATGCCGAATGACGATGACAAAGCGGTTGAAGAAGTTTCAGATCGGGTCAGGGAAATTGTTGAGAATGCGCGCGCCAAACATCCCAACCTCGCCTATTACGTGACCGGCAGCATCATAACCAGCCGTGCCTTCGGTGATGCGACCTTCGATGACCTCTCTAGGCTGGGACCAATAATTATCGGCGTGATTTTCATTGTCATGGCGTTTCTGCTGCGTTCCGTGACAGGTACCATCGCCACACTTCTTGTGGTGGTCTTCGCCGCCCTGACGGCAATGGGCGCCGCCGGTTGGTCGGGGATGGTTTTATCATCGGGCAATGTTGGCGCACCAACCATCATTATGACGGTTGCCATTGCTCATTCGGTCCATGTCATCTCCACCATCATGCTTGGCATGCGCTCAGGTCTTACCAAACGTGAGGCGATCCTAGAATCGCTCCGGGTAAATGTGCATCCCGTGTTTCTCACCACTCTCACGACGGCGATTGGTTTCTTGAGCATGAACTTTTCCGACGCACCGCCATTTCACACTCTCGGAAATCTCGTCGCAATAGGCGTTGTAAGTGCAATGGTCTATGCGCTCGTGTTCGTGCCTGCCCTCGTATATATCCTACCACTTCACGTGCGCGCGCGCCCTCAAGGCAAGCAGGAATTCTTCGACAGATTTGGCGAATTTATCGTACGCCGACGCACACCGCTTCTCTTTGGCATGGCGGCAATCATTATCGGTCTCGCCTCGGGCGTGCCCCAGATTGAACTCAACGATAATTGGACAAAATATTTCGATGAACGCTACGAGTTTCGCCGCGACACCGACTACATCATCAACAATCTTACCGGCGTTGAGGCGTTCGAATTTTCCCTACCAGCCGGCGAAGAGGGTGGGATCAACGATCCTAATTATCTTGCCCGAGTGGACCGCTTCGCGGAATGGTATCGCGACCAGCCGAAAATCGTTCATGTCTCAGCCTTTTCCGACACTATGAAACGGCTGAATATGAACATGCATGGAGACGACCCAGCCTATTACCGTATTCCTACCAACCGCGAATTGGCCGCGCAGTATCTGTTGCTCTATGAGCTGTCGCTGCCCTTCGGGCGTGACCTTAATGACCAAATCGATGTCAGTAAATCGGCGACACGCATGACAGTGATCGGGCGGGACATGTCAGCCAAGGAGCAGCGAGATTCCGCCGCCAGAGCGAACTCCTGGCTCAGGGAAAACATGCCAGCGGATATGGTCGCTGAAGCGACTGGCCTAACAATGATGTTCGCCTATATCTCTAAACGCAATATTGAGGGCATGTTACGCGGTACGGTGATTGCAATGGCGATAATTTCGCTAATCCTGATCGTCGCTCTGAAAAGTTTGCCTATCGGGCTTCTCAGCCTATTGCCCAATTTCGTCCCGGCAGCGATGAGCTTCGGTCTTTGGGGCTATCTGATCGGTAATGTAGGTGTCGCTGCCTCTGTGGTAACTGCGGTGACCTTCGGTATTGTGGTTGACGATACGATTCACTTTCTTAGTAAATATCTCCGTGCCCGGCGCGAGCGCGGGCTAGACCCCCAACATGCCGTGCGCTTCGCATTTCGCTCCGTGGGCCATGCCCTCTGGACCACAACAGCAGTACTCACTGCGGGCTTTATTGTGCTCTCGACATCCGGCTTTGAAGTGAATTGGAATCTAGGGCTCCTCACGGCGATGACCATCGTCATTGCTCTTGCCGCTGATTTCTTTTTCTTAGCGCCACTTCTGATGAAACTCGATCGGAGAAAGTCATGAAACCCATAAACCTCTCCGCCCTTGTATTCGTGGCGACGCTCGCCGTCGGCACAATTCCCAGCTTTGGCGAAACCATGGAGGAGAAAGGGCTACGTATCGCCCAGGAGGCACAAGTGCGCGATACTGGATTCGGCAATTACACCGCCGACCAAACGATGATCCTACGTAACAAACACGGCCAGGAAAGCGAGCGGCATCTGCGCATCAGGGTGCTTGAGAACGAGGCAGATGGCGATATGAGCTTAATCGTGTTCGATCGACCACGCGACGTTAAAGGCACCGCTATGCTGACCCATTCACACAAGAGAGAAGATGATGATCAATGGCTTTACCTGCCGGCGCTCAAACGTGTGAAGCGCATTTCATCGTCCAATAAGGCAGGCTCCTTTATGGGTAGCGAGTTCGCCTATGAGGACATGACCAGCCAGGAACTCGAAAAATATACCCATCGTTGGCTGCGAGACGAACCATGTGGCGAATTGACCTGTTGGGTATCAGAACGGTCTCCCATAGGGAAAAAATCGGGGTATAGACGGCAAATATCGTGGGTTGATCAGAAAGAATATAGAATTTGGAAAGTTGATTACTATGACCGCAAAAATGCGCACCTAAAAACTCTGACAGTCCCTAGCCACCAACAATATCTAGGTAAATATTGGCGCGCTGATGAAATGCTGATGGTCAATCACCTTACCGGCAAGAGCACTCGGCTGATTTGGAACAATTATGATTTTAGCACAGACCTCAACGAAAACGATTTCACTAAAGTCAGCCTGAAGCGGGCACGTTAACTATGCGCCACGTGGCCTTTACCATCCTGCTGGTGGGGCTTCTTTTCTACTCCACAGCACCAACTTCCGCCGATGATGATTTTGTATTCCAGGAAGTCACCGGGCGCATCAACTTAGAAAGTCGCTACTTCCCACAACATAGCCTCCATGACGGACAGCGTGAACAGAGCGTGTCGCTGGTCGCCGAGCCAGAGGTCTATATAGAAAACGAAGCCGCTCAAGGTCTCCTGCTCAAACCTTTCTTCCGATATGACAGTGCAGACGCAAGCCGAACTCATTGGGATCTGCGCGAGGCTTATGGCCTCTTTTACGGAGAGTTTGAAGACAGCGAGTGGGAGCTTCGCATCGGTTTGGATAAGGTATTTTGGGGTGTCGTCGAAGCGCGCCACATCGTCGATATCATTAATCAAACTGATCTGATTGAAAATCCAAACCAGGAGGAGAAACTTGGCCAGCCCATGGTGCACGCCACCTGGCTAAACGATTTAGGCACCTTTGAAGCCTTTGTTCTGCCCTATTTCCGAAAGCGCGCATTTCAGAGTCGGACAGGGCGTCTCCGCAACCAGATCCTCATCGACAGCAAACAATCCTCCTTTGAGAGCGCCGCCCAGCAGCGCCATCTTGACGTCGCGGCACGATATAGCCATAGCATCAACATACTCGATTTAGGCCTTTCCATTTTTGATGGCACCAACCGCAATCCAACCTTCACCCTCGGGTTAGATCCCGGCGGTGATGTGGTGCTGCTACCGCTTTATGAGCAAATTCGTCAATATGGTGTGGACGCGCAGATCACTACCGGTGCCTGGTTGCTCAAATTCGAAGGTACTTGGCGTGAGGGCGAGCGCAACAGCGTGTCACTGGAGGAGGATTTCCTCTCCTTGGTCAGCGGCTTTGAATACACTTGGTATAGCATTCATGAGAGTGACATCGACCTAGGTCTGCTAATGGAATTTCTATATGACGGGCGTGATGAGCGCGCCACTGTCGCCACTGAAGAAGACCTCTTCGTCGCCGCCCGCCTCGCTTTCAACGACGAAGCGAGCACAGACGTGTTGTTTGGTATCCAACAAGACCTGGATAAATCAACGCGCAACCTTTTTATTGAAGCCAACCGACGCCTAGACAACAATTTCTCCCTGGGTCTCGAAGGTACCGCTTTTCTCAATATAGACACCCATGACAGCCAGTTCGGATTACGCAAGGACAGTTACCTTCAACTCGATCTCACCTATCACTTTTAATCGCTGTGGATCATAGGAATTAACTCTTTGCAACGCCTCTAACTACCAGGCGAACACATAGGGTCTATCCTGAATCAAAACAATCACTTAATAGTACTATCGTTCAATGCGTTGCACTCTTGTGATCCATGTCCCGTCCAGGTTCTTTATCACACAGCGCCCCACGGCAAAGCTCTTAGGCAAACAGGTCAACCGTGTGAAACATAATATACCCGCAAGTAATGTTTGCGTGAGACGCTCCCGGCTCAATAATTTGGCTCAATTCTCGGCCTGGTTATGCAACAGTGTCCACGAGTCATTCCAGTACGGTGGCATATTCTTCGATAGACAGTGTGTCTGGAATCAGACCCTGCTGCTGCATGAATTGGGCAAAGCGCATGTAGCGCGCACGGTCCAGAGCAGCGGGGCGCAGCGCGAAACGAGGCAGGGTATCGCGCCAGGCACGGCGGTTGAGTTCATCGTTTAATTCTTCCCGTCCACGAATGAAGAGTTCCCAGCTTACCTCCGGATGGTTAACAAGATAGCGTACGCCGTCTTCCAGTGCATCGAGAAAGCGCCGCAGCACCTCGCGGTCCATGTGCTCTGGGTTGGCGACCAGGATCAACTCGTCATAACTCGGGACCCCTTCCTCCTCAACATAGAAAGCTCGGCCCTCATAGCCCTCGATCGCCATCTGGTTGAGCTCAAAATTGCGATAGGCGCCTATCACCGCATCGACTTGGCCGGCCAACAGCGCTGGCGAGAGAGAAAAATTTACGTTCACTAAGGTAATGTCGGCGAGGGTGAGGCCGTGGCGTGCGAGCATAGCGCGCAGCAGGGCGTCCTCAAAGCCTCCAACGGAAAAGCCAACCTTACGGCCTTTCAGATCCGCTATCGTTTTTACGGGCCCATCCTTGAGCACGAGAAGGGTGTTCAAGGGAGTCGCCACCAGGGTACCAAAGCGGGTGAGCGGCAAGCCAGCGGCAACCTGGACATGAAGCTGCGGCTGGTATGAGACAGCAATATCAGCCTTGCCAGCGGCAACCAACTTAGGTGGATCGTTTGGATCGGCCGGAGCGATCATCTCAACCTCAAGCTGCCGTTGCGCGAAATAGCCCATCTCCTCAGCGACAAAAAGCGGCGCATGGTCAGGATTGATAAACCAGTCGAGCAGCAGGATAAGTTTATCGTTCGCCCTGGCATGCGGTACTACCAGAAAAAGAATGAAGGCAGCTGGCAACAAAACTCTCAGCATAAAGTTGTAAATCATATGTCCGGTTACTCCTCTTTTTGCAGCGTCGATCGGTCAGGCTGCCACGGTAGGGCGCGGCGGAGAGCGTTATCGATGACGAAATAGATCAGCACAGCGAAGATGGCTAAAGTGAACAAGGCGGCAAACATCAGATCAGCTTGTAGACGACCATTGGCATGCAGCATGAGGTAGCCGAGACCAGCGCTGGAGCCGACCCATTCACCGACAACTGCGCCAATAGGCGCAACAGCAGTGGCGACACGCAAACCGGAAGCAAGCGCCGGGAGCGCAGCAGGTATGCGAATATGAAGGAGCATCGTCCAGGGACTCGCGCCCATAGTTCGTGCTAGGTCAGTCCAGCCTGGATCGGTGCGTCTCAGGCCGTCGAAAAATCCAGCGGCGACCGGAAAATAGATTATAAGCACAGCCATCGCCACTTTGGAAGCGATACCATATCCGAGCCACAGTACCAAGATCGGTGCAAGCGCGAAAACCGGCACCGCCTGACTTGCGACAAGAACTGGCAACAACCAGCGCTGCGCAGGCCGAAAATAGGCGAGCACAAGAGCGCTGAAAACGCCAAGTATAGTGCCGCAGAGAAGACCGAGGGTGATCTCCAACAAGGTTACGCCGGCATGGCCAAGGATCGCCATATGATTGGTCCACCAAGCAATGGCGACATCAGCGGGGGCCGGCAGAATGAAATGTGGTGCGCCGGTTAGCCAAACGATTATTTGCCATAGCAGGATCAAACCGGCAGCAATGATCAGCGGGCGAAAATAGCACATTAAAAACCCGCCTCCGCTGCACCGAGCCGGCTTAGCAGTTCAGCATGGTGAGTAAGAAATTCAACATCTGCGGGATCGCGTGGGGTTTTACCGACGGGCGACGGCACCTCGGTAAGTTGCGCCGGTCGACCGGACATAATGAAGATGCATTCACCGAGGCGGAGTGCCTCCATCGGGTCATGGGTAACGAGCAGGATGGTGCGCCCGCGTAGGAGCTTGGTGGCAAGCTCCTGTAAACGCAGGCGAGTGACGGCATCGAGAGCAGAAAAGGGCTCGTCCATCAGCACCGTCGCACGTGCCTCCATCAGAGTACGGGCGAGAGCAACACGCTGACGCATGCCACCAGAGAGCGCAGCTGGACGGGCATGCGCGTAGTTGTCTAGGCCCACCCTAGCGAGAAGGTCGCGGGCACGAGAACGATCTGGCGTATCGCTACGCAGACGCTGACCAAGAATTACATTGCCGAGTGCGTCGAGCCAGGGCAGCAGCAGGTCCTGCTGAGCCATATAGGCAGGTGGAGTAACAGCCCGATCAGAAACCTGATCACCGCTCACTATGAATTTGACTGATCCGCCGCCTTCGACCACCTCCAGGCCAGCGATCAGGCGCAGCAAGCTCGATTTGCCGACACCCGAGGGACCAAGAAGGACACTCACTCGCCCGGCTGGCAGTTCCAGGTCTAAATCATGAAAAAGAACAGAACCCTCATAACTCAGATTGACCCGTGACAAACGGATCGCGGGTGGCGGTGAGAGGGGCTGAAAAAACTTTTCGCTGTTTGTCACATTCCCAGTTCCTACGCCGGCATTACCCGGGTCAGGTGTCGGGGTCGTTGGCAGCGCCAACCTCTCAGCATAATTAGCTCCCCCCGAGGAGACTCAAAATATGTCTGACAGCTGAGGTTAGCGCAAGGAGGAAAACCTCGTATTGACTTGGAAGAGTGGACCGTTTTTTAGATCGCCTAGTGCAAACCGAGGGCAACCGTATTACAAACTCATGGTCTTCTGTTGCAATATTCAATAGGCTGTGATGGACTTTCTCACACAAGACCAGGAAGCGCTCGACGAAACCATCTCACGAATCTGCGCAGATTTCGGCGACGATTACTGGCTGGCGCGGGATACGGACGGGAACTATCCGGAAAAGTTCGTTGCCGCTATTGCCGACGGCGGCTGGCTTGGCATCGCCATGCCAGAGGCACATGGTGGTGCCGGTCTCGGCGTCACTGAAGCGGCCCTCATGATGCGTCGCATCGCCCAGTCAGGGGGCGGCTTCGCTGCCGCGTCCTCAGTGCATATAAATATTTTTGGGCCCCATCCGATCGTCAAATACGGTACGCCCGAACAACAGGCGCGCTTGTTGCCGCCGCTGATCCAGGGCCGCGACCGCACCTGCTTCGGTATTACAGAGCCCAATGCGGGCCTTGACACTGGCGCGATAGAGACCCGCGCCGAGTGGGACGGCAGTCATTATGTGGTGCATGGCCAAAAACTCTGGACATCCACCGCCCAGCGGGCCAGCAAAATTATGCTGCTCGCCCGTACCGAGGGCAAGGATATCGTCGCCAAAAGCACCGACGGCCTCTCCCTGTTCTACACTGACCTCGACCAGGCTCATGTCGAAATACGGGAGATCGCCAAGATGGGCCGCAAGGCAGTGGATTCCAACGCACTCTTTATTGACGGCCTGAAAATTTCGCGTGCCGATTTAATTGGCGAGGAAGGTGAGGGTTTCCACTGCCTCCTCGACGGCCTAAACCCTGAGCGCATATTAATCGGCGCCGAGGCAATCGGGTTGGGGCGCTGTGCACTCACTAAAGCAGTGAACTACGCCCGTGAGCGCGAAGTATTTGGCCGGCCTATCGGCCAGAATCAGGCTATCCAGCACCCTCTAGCCGAAGCTTGGGCGGAGCTGGAGGCAGCTGATTTGATGGTGTTCAAGGCAGCACGGCTCTACGACGCAGGTGAGGCTTGCGGCGCGGAAGCCAATGCTGGGAAACACCTTGCTGCCGAAGCGGCTCACAAAGCTTGCGAACGCGCCGTCCTCACCCTTGGCGGCATGGGTTACGCCAAAGAATATCACGTCGAACGCTATTTGCGCGAAAGCTATATCGCCCGCATCGCGCCGGTAAGCAGAGAAATGATTCTCAATTTCATCGCCGAACGGGTCTTGGATTTACCACGCTCTTATTAGGCTCAGTTGAAACCGCCCCTGCCCAACACCCGCAGCCGCTCTTCCCCCCAACCTAATAGGCGTGATCCCTTCGCCATTAAGCAAACACTACGTTGCCAACAATTACGTCCGTTCGAAGTTTTCTCTATGCGACCCGAAGTGTCGGCGTTTCGTTACGCGCCTCGCCGGGAGCGTTCCAGTGGGACGCGGTCCGACGCTTCAGCATATCTCGGAATTGCTGGGTCGTTTTTGTCAGCAACTCGCCGGTACCCCAATCTACGATAACTCCATACTGGCGGATAAGATCAAGAGTATCGAGTTCCTTGGCGCGATATTTTGCCGCAATCCCCTCGGCATCCTCATCCAGCCAAAGATGGCGGTTGTCCCGGATATAAGTGCGCTTAGCCTCGGTTTCAGTCTCGTCAACCTCATATTCCGCAAGATCAGCGTCCACTTCACGTACGATTACACCATAATCTTTTGCTGCCCGCGAAATGGATACATAGCCCTCGCGCACATCGTCGCACACAGCCTGAATATCACGTTCCAGAGGATCACCAAGCCCGCCGCCGCCAGCTGAGGGCCTTGTCAGCACATCGCCGGATTCGACTGGTACACCAGAAAATAACGAGCCAAGATAACGTTCGCCCTGGCTGCCAGGATTGACCCAGACGCCATGCGGGATCGACGGCAAGCCACCCCATAAGCCCCAGGTGACCGAGCGCTCTCGATCGCAGCAATAGGAAACTACGGAGCGTTCCGCGTCGGTCAAGGTGACCCCCTTCTCCACGCCCATCCCACCGCGCGAAGAGCCGGGGCCGCCAGAATCGACGATCAACTCATGCTCGGTGGTAACCACAGGAGCAAGGCGCTCCTGGCCCTCGAAAGGCTGGGTGCCAAGTTGAACACCGAAAACCGGCCCGGAGGCAGCCCAGCCGTCGCGCCCGTTACGCGCGCCCCAGCCGCCGACCATCCAGTCGTACCACATGAAATAGGGTTGCCCCTCCTTGCGCCCATCGCGCCCACCGATGAGCAGGTATTCGAGATTAAAGGTACACGCCATCGCACGTTCAGGCAGAATCTCAGCCCACAACTCGAATACTGAGTTCATGATTTTCTCAAATGGCCCCGAACAAAACCCTGCGACCGGGGTTGGCCAATTAGCGTTGACTACCGAACCCTCTGGGCCAAGATCAACAGTAACCACCCGGTAAAAACCTGAATTGAGCGGGATGTCCGGCGACTGCATCTTGGTACCCGCAACAATCGCTGCGAATGCGCCGCCATAGCAACAATTGAGGAAGGTTGAGATCGTTTTCGGATGCGAATTCGAGAGGTCGTAATGCACCGAATCTCCATCGATGGTCATTTTGATGCGGATTGGTATAAGCCCTTCACCCTGCACAGGGTCCACGTCGATATAATCTTCTGTCTCCCAAACGCCGTCGGGCAGCTTCGCGATCCGCTGACGAGTGAGAGTCTCAACATAATCTTGAACCTCTCGGAATGATGTCTGGATCACCTCAACGCCGTATTTATCACAAAGGCGACAGATTTCTTTTTCCGCGATATTACATGCTTCAGCCTGGGCTTGTAGATCACCGATAATGTCGTCCGGAGCGCGGGTGTTGCTGGCGATGAGCTCAGCTACGTCAGAGAGGTAGACACCTTTGCTATATACCCGAACAGGCGTGATGCGCAGGCCCTCCGCCATGTGATCGAGCGCGTTCACGTTGAACGAGCCAGGCACCGCGCCGCCTACATCGGCCCAATGACCGTTTGCCTGGGCAAATCCGAGATGGATATCCTTGTAGAAGATCGGGCGCACGATGCGAGTATCATTGAAATGGGTGCCGCCCTGATAGACGTCGTTGACGACAAATGTATCACCGGGGTGCACATCGTCACCGAACTTATTAATCACGGCCTGTGCGGTGTAATGCAACGTTCCCACGTGAGCTGCAATATCGCCGCTTCCCTGCATAACCGTATTACCCTCCGTATCGCAAATGGCAGAGGAGAAGTCGCGTGACCAGATGACGAAGGAATAGCAGGTCCGGAATATCTGCTCCGCCATTTGATCTACGATGTTGACATAGGCGTTTTTCAGAACCTCAAAGGTAACGGGATCCAGGGTGTAACCTTCTTTATTTGCACTCACGGTCCTCTTCTCCTTCTCTTCAGCTTTGCGCCAAGGGCACGTCGATAACAATCGTCAGGGAGGGATCGACCTCCGCCTTCAGTCCGGGTGGAATAAGAACGGTTGAATCAAGCTGTTCGATGATCGCCGGTCCTTCCACCACGGCGCCGGCCTTCAATTTATCCCGATCATAAACCGGTGTTTTGATCGACTCCGGTGCTTCGTCAAATACTACATCTCGCTCAGAATCTGGCTCTGGTGGCGTACCATCCAGATCATGCTCAGCAAATTCTGCTTTCGGCGTTTGGCCGGTGGCGGTGACAGTGAGACGGTAAACTTCGACGGGTGCATCGGGACGGGAGTAATTGTGCTCGCGACCATGTTCCTCATGGAATGACGCAGCCGCCTCATCAAGCGAGGTAATATTCTCGCCAACCTCTATCGACATAGCGCGCCATTGACCAAGATAGCGCATATCGACGTGGCGCTGAAAAGACATGCGGTCTTCTGTTACTCCTTCATGAGAAAGATGCTCACGGCCCTCGGCCTCCAGTTCCTGGAACGCGGCATCGACTTCCGCCATATCTACGTCTTCGAGTGCGCGCAAATACATGCGCGAGATATCATGCTTGATATCGACCAATAGGCAACCAAGCGCGGAGGTCACCCCAGGCGCTGGCGGAACCAACACGGTGGGAATCGAAAGGTCTCGGGCCAGCGCGACACCGTGGAGCGGCCCCGCGCCACCAAAGGTCACCAAGGCAAAATCGCGAGGATCATAGCCGCGTCGGATCGAAACTAGTCGAACCGCATCGGCCATATTAGCGTTCGCTACTTTGAGGATCGATACCGCTGCCTCTTGCAATGACAGACCGAGGGGTTCGGCAACCACGCGGTTAATCGCCTCGGCGGATAGCGATTTATCAAGCGCAACCGCGCCACCGGCGAGGCGGTCGCTGAGGCGGCCAAGAACCACATTGGCATCACAATTTGTTGGTTCAGAACCGCCACGGCCATAGCAGGCCGGGCCGGGCGTCGAACCGGCGGATTGCGGCCCGTTGCGCAACGAGTTTGCCTCATCAATCCAGGCCAGTGAACCGCCACCTGCACCAATTGTCAGCACCTCGATGCTGGGGAAACAGATTGGATAGCCATACTCAATATACCAATCTGTGGTAACGCGCAGATTGCCCCGATCACACAGGGAAACATCTGTACTGGTGCCCCCCATATCAAGGCTAATGGAGTTTTCGTATCCAGCACGCTCTGCAACGAAGCGGCTAGCAATAGCGCCCGCCGCAATACCGGAAGCAGCCAACCGGGCGGGAAATTTTGACGCACCCTTCCCGGTCATCATGCCGCCACCAGAATGGAGTAGCAATACATCTTCCTTATAGCCACCCTCAGCCATCCGCTCTTCCAAGCGGGTCGTGTATTCACCGACGACGGGGGCGAGCACCGCATTGGCGACGGTGGTAGAAAAGCGCTCGTGTTCGAAGATTTCCGGCATGATTTCGCTTGAGAGCGAGATGTTCGCATCCGGAAGCTCTTCTTTGAGAATATCACGCATGCGCTCTTCATTAACAGGACTTGCGAATGCATTCGCGAAGCAAACAGCAATAGTTTTTACGCCCCGTTTGCGAATGATACGCGCTACTTCACGTGCCTCTTTTTCGTCGACCGGTTCCAAAACCTTGCCCGCATAATCGATGCGCTCGCTAACCACTAAACGATTGCGGCGCGGAATATATGGCGGAGCCATTTCCTTATAGGTATCCCAAAGATCATCGCGCGTTCCGCGACGGATCTCGATAACGTCGCGGAAGCCCTTGGTGGTAACCATAATCGCTGGAGGGAAGTTACGCGTAATCAGTGCGTTGGTAGAAAGGGTCGTTCCGTGCGAAAAGAGCACCACATCCTTCAAATCAACGCCTGCCGCCGAAATGCCCGCCAACACCCCGTCGATAGGGTCGGGAGTAGTCGGAGATTTAGCAACATGGATTTTTCCCGTGGCTTCATCGAGTACGCAAACGTCGGTAAACGTGCCACCCACATCACAAGCTACTCTAACCGCCGCACCCGCATTATTGTTCATTTAAGTCGCCCCTCCCGAAAAACATCGTGAACACTGTAAAATTGATGGTATTTGCAATAGCTTCTCCCCACACTTCAACTCTTCAAAAGGTCTCTAGGTTAGCAAATTTTGCGGTAACTTAGTATCCGACACAGAGCATGTCCACGACAACACTCATTAATAATTTAATGTTTTTCCACGCTCGACAAGTGCGGTTACATACGGCAAGAATTTACGGCTGGCCGACTGCGGCCACAAATTATTTTGATGTCAGAGCGAAAGAGGTGCCGCATGGCGAGCTATCTTTGCGGAATCGATATCGGTGGTACTTTTACCGATTGTGTTATCGTCGACGGAGCGGGTGCCGTCACCACTGCTAAGGCTCCGTCCACTCCGCATGATTTTGCCAGAGGTGTTCAAGACGCTCTGAAAGCCGCCAGCGGCAAATTGGATCTAGAATTAGACGAACTCTGTTCCGAAATCACCATGCTGAGCCATGGCACCACGGTTGGAACTAACGCTATCATCCAGAAGCGCGGCGCCAAAGTTGGACTAATCACCACGCGCGGCCATAACGATGTAATCCACATCATGCGTGGCTCGCGCGGCCTCACCGGTAACGAGATTCGCCTGGTTGTGCATATCCCCGAAAGCCAGAAGCCAGACCCGATCATTCCCAAACGTCTGATCGAGGGTGTCTCAGAGCGAGTCGACTGCTTCGGCAAAGTCATCGTCAAGCTTAATGAAGAGGAGGCCGAGGCCGCGATCCGCCGCCTTCTGGAAAAAGACGTTGAAGCCATCGCTGTCTGCTTCCTTTGGTCATTCCTCGCCCCACAGCACGAGGCGCGGGTAAAGGAAATGATCGCCGATATCGCGCCCAATATGTTCGTCACCACCTCGCACGAGCTGGTCCCGAAATGGGGCGAATATGAGCGTACCGCTGCAGTGGCGCTTAACGCTTATATTGGCCCACTCACCACCGGCTATATCGCCGGCGTAGCAAGCGACGTAGAGGGTCTCGGTTATCATCAACCGTTGCAAATCACGCAATGTGCTGGTGGCACCATTTCGGTCAACCGCGCAATGTCAGCGCCCTTACTAACCCTTGATTCCGGACCGGTCGCCGGCGTCACTGGCTCGCAATATGCCGGCGGACTGATGGGCTATGACAATATCATTACCACTGACATGGGCGGAACCTCCTTTGATGTCGGCATAATTCACGATGGCAAACCAGCCTTTTCCTACACTAGCCTAGTTCATCAATATGCCTATTATCTCTCCAAGGTAGATATTCAGACCATCGGCGCGGGCGGCGGCTCCAAGGCTTGGATCGATGAAACCTCAGGGATGCTACGCGTCGGCCCAGAAAGCGCTGGAGCGGCGCCCGGACCCGCCTGTTATGGTCGCGGCGGCGATATTGCAACAGTAACCGACGCGGACCTACTGCTCGGCTATCTTGACGCGGAAAATTTTGCTGGTGGTTCCCTCACACTCGACCGTGCAGCAGCAGAAGCAGCGATCAGAAAGATTGCAGACCCTCTGGGGCTTAGCCAGCTTGAAGCCGCCGCTGGCATCGTCAAGATTGCTGAATTCCAAATGGCCGACCTCATTCGCAAGGTGACCATCCAGAAGGGATTTGATCCGCGAGATTTTGTGCTATTTGCTTTCGGCGGCGCTGGTCCAGTTCATGCCGGCGTGTTCGCCAAGGAGCTCGGTGTCTCAAAGGTTATCGTACCGCAGCGCGAGACCGCTTCGGTCTGGTGTGCCTTTGGTGCTGCGGCGGCAGACGTTCTACATGTTCATGAGCGGGTTAACATGATGCGCTCACCCTTCGATGTCGTCGAATTGAACAACGTGCTCGGAGAATTGGAGAACCGCGCTAAAGCAGAATTGACAGCGGATGAAATCCTGCCTGAACGCCAGCACCTTCGCTTCGCCCTCGACATGCGCCACAAGGGGCAGATCAACGAAGTCGAGGTAGAAATTTCAGGGTCGTCCTTAGCAGAAGTCGATTTGCCTAAACTACGCGACGCCTTCGTCGGGCAATATGAACGCCAATATGGCCAGGGCGCCTCGTTGCCCGGAGCGCGCCTAGAAATCGTCACCTTCCGCTGCCGCGCCGCGGCAGATACAGCCAAACCACGCCTGACGCGAGCCGACAAAATGACCGCTACCATCGATGGTGCTGCGTTACGACCGGCGCGCTTAGTCTTTTGGACTGAATATAGCGAGACAATCGATACGCAAGTGTTCAACGGCGAGAAGCTCGCCCCTGGCAACGGTGTGTCCGGCCCGGCGATTGTCGAGACAGCGGATACCACGGTTGTGCTTCATCCAGAACAAACTCTTGCAGTCGATGCGTTCGGAAATTTCGAACTCACGCTCGCAGCATCCAAATAGGGATACAATTATGCCCCGCATCAGCCAAATCACCGATACCACATTCGACGGTATCAACAATCCCTATGTGCCAAAAAAGGATCTTGACATTTCACCCAGTCTCAAACTGCACCGCGAGTGGGATGAAACCTTGGACCCGGTCACCTACGAGGTGATCCGCCACAATCTATGGAACATCAATGAAGAGCATGGCGCTACAATCCAGCGAATATCTGGTTCGCCAGTGGCTATGTTCGCTCTCGACCTTAATCCCTCGATTCTTACCGAGGATGCCGAATTCGTCTATTTCGGCCCCTATATGCAATACATGTCCGGCGTCACCGACACGCAGGTGAAATGGATTCTCGAATACCGCTCGGACAATCCGGGAATCAAGCCGGGAGATATGTTTCTCGCCAACGACCCTTGGGTCGGCGCAGCACATCAGATGGACGTAATGCTGATCTGCCCGGTCTTCCATGGTGACAAACTGTTTTGCTGGATCACCAATTGCCTCCATCAATACGATATCGGCGGCATCACCCCGGGCAGCTTCTGCCCGGCGGCAGAGAGCGCGTTCGACGAGGGCATCCTTATCCCGCCGGTGAAAATTGTCGAGAACGACGTAGTGCGCAAGGACATTGAAGCACTTTATCTCCGCTCGTCACGCAAGCCAGAGATGGTAGCGCTAGATTTCCGCGCTCAACTCGCTGGCAACATGACCGCTAAGACGCGCATCAAGGCACTGATTGATCGCTACGGTGCCAAGACCGTAAAAAGCGTGATGAAGAAGGTGATCGATAATTCCGAAGCTGCCTTCCTTTCAAAGCTAAAGAAAATCCCCGACGGGGTGTGGCGCGACCGCACATATGTTGAGGCCTGCCGCCCTGGCGACCGGCGTACCCACCGGGTGCAGATCGCGCTCACCAAGAAGGGGGACAAGCTGATCTTCGACAATGAGGGTACCGCGCCGCAAGACGGCGCCATGAACGCAACCTATTCCGGGTGGCGCGGTTCGGTGATGGTTGCAATCAACGAGCTCTTGAGTTGGGATCAATATTTTGCGGTCGGTGGCGCTTTGCGCCATATCGAATTTGACCCAGTCCCTGGTACGCTTAACTGTGCTGATTTTCCTGCATCGGTCTCCACCGCACCGACGCAATCAATGGAAATCTCGCTCTATCCAGCCTATAACATCATCTCCAAGATGCTATATTCCGATGAAGAGCTGCGGCAAGACATCATGGGCATCGGTGGGACCAGTCAATGGCCGACCACCATCTTCCGTGGTATTGATCAATGGGGCGAACGATACGGCTATATTTTGATTGACCCGATAGGTGGATCTATTGGCGCGTTTGCACAAGGTGACGGCATCAACACTGGTGGCCAGGCAAGGACGCCGATCGGCCAGTTGCCCAATGTCGAACACAATGAGCAACTCTTTCCCCTCCTATTCCTTTACCGCAAGGAGCTACCGGATTCAGGGGGCGCCGGGAAGTTCCGGGGCGGTCTCTCCGCGGAAAGCTGTTTCATCCCACACAACACTGATTTCATCACCCAGGATACGCTTTCCTCCGGCAACGCTATCCCGACTTCAACCGGTATGATGGGCGGCTATCCGTCCACCACCAACGCTTATACTTTCATCCGAGAGAGCGACATCTTTCAGCGCATGAAGGAGTCTAGGCTAATCGAAGACAGCTCCGAAGTAGCAGGCAACCCCCAACATCTCGAGCTACGCCAGGAAAATTTTGTGCAAAATTCAGCGGACGTTTATGCCGTGCGATGGTCTGGTGGCGGCGGCTTTGGCGATCCACTGCAACGCGACATCGAAAGGATCGTTCATGACCTGGAGCATCTCAATATTACGCCAAAAGCGGCGCGCGAGATTTTCGGCGCAGTGCTTGACGAAAATGAACAGGTAGATGTGGCGGCAACGGAAGAGAATCGTAACAAGATCCGCAAAGAACGCCTTGAGCGCCTCAAAAATGGCCAGGTGCCACGCGACAGCCATGCAGGAGAGACAGCTTTCCCTGCTGGAGATAATCTCGCGGTCTATGGCTCCGGCGATACCGCACGCTGGGGCTGCGCCCACTGCACCGCCGACCTTGGACCGATTGGTGAGAATTTCAAGGATGCATGTCTACGCGATGACCGCCCAGTTTCAGACTCCAACCCGCTGGTGGGCGACCCGGCTGTCTTTATTGATGATGCGGTCAATTTTCGCCTGTTTTATTGCCCATCCTGTGGTAATCAGATCGACAATGAAATAGCTGTGACCAGCGACGCTGTACTTCGCGACATTGAATTGACCGTGTAATCGATTTTGGCTTTGACCTAGAGAATGCTAGGCTCGGGAACATGACAACGCAATTTTCGATTCTCACAATCGCAGCCGCCATGCTTGTGCTCGTCGCCTGCGGACGCGGCCCCGAACTCACAGCTAGCTCCGCACCTACGCAAATTGGCGACGACACGACTGCGGCGTTTCAGCCGATTGCCGATGTGCCGATCCCCGAGGGTGCACGGCTCGATAGCGAGCGCAGTTTAGTACTCGGCGGAGAATATAATTGGACCGGCCGCTTGGTTTTCATGGTCAGCGAGTCGCCAGCCGATGCTTACGCGCTCTACCATCAGGAAATGCAGCGGTTCGGATGGCGGCTGATCACCAGCGTACAGGCCGAATCGAGCGTGTTGGCCTTTAACCAAGGCAAACGTGTGGCAACTATTCAAATTGAGGGCCGCACACTCTCGGGCGCAACCATCGCCATCACTATGTCGCCGCGTCACGAAGGGAGCAGTGACTCTGTCGATGTAACGCCACTCGGCGAATAATTTTGGGAGAAGGAACATACGATGAAAAAGCATTTCAACTTCTCCAATGGGCATAAATATCTGATTACGCGCTACACGCAAAACGTGCCCCAGTAATGTGAAGCACTAAAGCGTGATAATTAATCCTTTGGTATATTACGAGCAAAGCAGGCGTTAGTATCGCTCACTTCTTCCTCTGCAATAAATCCAACTAATTGGTGAACCGGACACTCAGTTTGCCGAGGGTGCCAAAATCTGCCAGTACATCGTCATCCGGCCCAATTGACTGAGGCACGATGCAAGTACCAGTAGTGACTATGTCTCCAGCGCGGAGTGCGCCACCTTGAGCGACGCGGTCGTTAGCAAGCCAGGCAAGGGCAATGCGTGGATCGCCCAGCACATTTGCACCGGTGCCATCCGCCACCTTTTTGCCGTTAATGTATAGGTGCGCACTATGAGCCGCCAGATCGAGATTTCGCCAGCATTCCGACACTGCGTCGCCGAGTACAAAAAATTCAGTACAGGCATTATCTGCGATCAGCTGAGGTGCGCCAACGTTGGTAAAATTTTCGTAGCGCGAATCCGGGATTTCAAGGCCACAATGAAGCGCCTTGGTCGCTGCCACTACATCCTCGGGCAAGTAGTCTCGCCCGCGTGCCGGCAGGTCCTCGCCGAGGAGAAAGACGAATTCCGCCTCAATCACCGCCATGTGCAAATGCGCCACCGGTAGCTCGGAACCCGCCCGGTGCATTTTGCCGGCGAGCAGACGGCCAGCGAGTGGCTTGTCAACGCCAATATGTTTCTGCCCGGCAGTACTGGTGGCGGCGATCTTCCAACCGATCGGCGGCCAACCAGTCAAATTCACGAGCGCTTCTTGCACCTCATAGCCTTCTGCTATGCTTGCTGGACGGCAAGCCTCTGGCAGAGACTTGATACGGCTATGACAGCTCCAATTATGCCAAATAATCGCAGCGGCTTCGCTTGCGCGCTCGTCTTCCATTACGCACTCTTAGCGCACCAGCGGACGGTGGACAAGCCGCGCTCGATTATCTTGAACAGCATCCGGAATCAACTCATTAAGATCATAATTTGCACTACCAACAGATTTTACTCTCGCGACCTAAGTCTAGAATCCCACCGCCAAGATATATGCACATCCAACGTGGCCGAAAGGTTCTAATGGGAGGGAGAGGCAAAATCATTTGCAACAAATTCTGCCAGGCCGGCAACCACTGAATTAATGGTAACGATGGGGGTGCTCTTCTCTAATATGAGGAGCACTAATTCTACCGGTTTGCTGATTCTACCTTCGAGTTAACATCGACGGCCAGTTGTCGTGCGACAAGCGTGGCATAAAGACCGCCTCTGGCGAGAAGACTGGCATGATCGCCTGCTTCTCGCACCTTACCATCCTCCATAACGACGATCTGATCTGCATCACGCACAGTCGACAACCGGTGGGCTATAACAACGGTAGTGCGATCGACCATAAGCTCATCAAGAGCATGGCGCACAGCTTGCTCATTTAGCGCATCAAGATGCGAGGTAGCTTCGTCAAGAATAAGTATCGGTGCGTCCTTAAGGAAGGCACGAGCAATAGCGATTCGCTGGCGCTGACCACCAGAAAGCCGCGTGCCGCGTTCGCCGACCTCCGTATCGAGGCCGTCAGGGAGGGCAGCTGTGAAATCCTCCAGCGCCGCACGGCGGATGGCGGCATCCACCTCGGTAGGACTCGCCTCCGGCCGAGCGATCAGTATATTGCCCCGGATGGTGTCGTTGAAGAGATAAGTGTCCTGAGCTACGAGGGCGATACGCCCGCGTAAATCATCGAGCCGCCACTCCTTGAGGTCCCGGCCATTCAGATTGACTACGCCTTCATCAGGATCCCAAAAACGCATCAAAAGATGAGCTAGCGTCGTCTTGCCCGCACCGGACGGCCCAACCAGAGCGAGTGTGCTTCCCGCCGACAAACTAAGGCTAACATTGTGGAGTGCTGGATCTCTAATGCCAGGATAGGTGAAGCTAACATTGTTGAGATCCAGTGCCGCACTGCCACTATGCGCCTCGGGCGCTATCGCCCTACCGTCGGTTACCGTCACTCGCTCGCTATGTACACCATGCAATCGCCTTGTGCCGCCGAGGGTATCAGCAAGCTGACGGCCGATATTGGCAATTTCCGATACTGGGAGGAAAGCAGCCATGGCCAAGAGTGTGAGAAGCGGTAGCATGGTACGATCCAAATCGCCCGAATTCACCAAGGACGCGCCAGTGATGACCACGGCAAGGCCACCGAGGCCCGTGACTGTCTCTACTAGCGCGGTTTGGACTGTGAGATCGCTGAAAAATGGCAGCCGAAGCGAATGGTGGCGGCGCACCAAGTCAATCAATTGTTTGCCGCGTCGTGCCTCCTGTCGAAAAGCCATAATTTCCGCCAGGCCCTGCAGAGTATCGACCATATGGGCGTTTAGTGCTCCCTGCGCCTCACTCGCACCTGAGGCAAGCCGATCAACCCGCTTGCGCATGAGAAACGGCGAAAGTGCGATCAATGCAAGGAAAGGGACCAACGCAATGGCCATTGGCCAACCGAAAAAGAGGACCACGGCAACCACCGCGGCTGGAACTAACACCGCGACAAATGCAGGAGCTACGGTATGAGCAAAAAAGAATTCGACATTCTCGATATCTTGGGTCGCCATAGCCACCAAATCACCGCTTCGTCGGCGCAAGAGATAAGCCGGCGCTAAAGCGTCAAGCTTGGCGAATAACGCGATGCGCATTTGTGTCAACAAGCGGAACGCCATGTCATGCGCGACCCAAGATTCAAGCCAATGGAGGATGCCAGCAAAAGGTGCAAGGGCGTATAACGCGATCAGGAGATCACCAAACTGCTCACCATTGCGTACCGCTGCCACGACGAAAGCGCTTAACACACCCACACCGATCAGAGCTACCACACGGGCAACACCGAGAAGGAAAGCGAGGCCGACGCGCTTGCGCACCGGATGGACGAGGTGCAAAAGCAATCCGGCAGCACGCCACCAACCCATCTCACCAGCGCGTAATATCTCATCGGACGGCTGTAGCCGGTCTAACTGCATATCCTCGAGTGGCGACGCAGTTGCGTCTGGTGCAACATTCACTGTGGTTACATTTTTGATCTTATTTACACCGGAGACCGCCTCCTCCACCTGGCCTGACATCAATCGAGCATAGACACCACTCTTTTTCATAAGCGATTGGTGGCTACCCTCTTCAACCAGTGCACCCTCATAGAGCACCAGGATACGGTCTGCATCAATCACGCTGGATAAGCGATGAGCAAGAATCAAAACGGTCCGACCATGCATCAACCGGTCGAGGGCCTGTTGAATGACCGCTTCGTTTTCCGCATCCACGGCCGAAAGAGCTTCATCGAGCACCAGAAAGGGCGCATCACGCAAAAGCGCCCGAGCGATAGCGATTCGCTGACGTTGGCCTCCCGAAAGCCTAACGCCGCGTTCACCAATCACCGTCTTATAGCCTTGAGGCAAGCGCAAGATGAAATCATGCGCATTGGCGGCACGCGTTGCTGCTTCGATTTCCTCATCGGTTGCGTCTGGCTTACCAAAGCGAATGTTTTCTTCTGCAGTACCGTGAAACAGGTAGGTGTCTTGGTGCACCACGGCAAAATGCTCACGGATTTGGGCAAAACTGAGGTCACGAAGATCCTTACCACCAAGGAAAACGCGCCCGTTCTCGGGCTCGTAGAGTCTGAGTGCAAGGCGAACGATAGAGGATTTTCCACATCCACTCGGGCCAACTATACCGATGCGTTCGCCAGCCTTAATCTCGAAGCTAAGGTCCCGGTGCGCAGGCTTCCGACCGCCAGGATACGAAAAGCATACGCCCTCAAAGCGAAGCGAAGCCTCCAGTCCTCCCTTTGGCAGCAGAGCGTTTGGTGTGTCACACACCAGGGGTTTCTCGCCGAGAAGCGCGAACAGGCCTTCAGCAGCCGACTGACCGAGCATACCTTGATGCAACAGGATTCGGAGATCACGCATTGGGCGGAACAGTTCGATCCCCATCATGAGAACAATTAGCAGCACGCCAATGTCTATTTCTCCGTCCACCACCCTCCAGGCGCCAATGCTTAGCGCCAGTGCCGCACCTATAGCGATACCACCATCAGTAATACCGCGCGACAGCGAATTGGTTGCCAGTACCCACATGGTGCGCCGGAAAAGGTCATGCGCTTTAGCGGTGAGTTCAGCTGCACGTGCGCTGCTTTGGCCAAAAGACTTAAGCGTGCCAAGACCCTGCACCGAATCAAGAAATTCTGCACCATAGACGGAATATGAGCGTTGCCGTGCCTGGGCGGCAGCACGGTCAAAACGGTGGAAAGCAGCGGGCGCAATTAGCGTGAAAACGGCGAAACCGAACATTGCGCCAGCGAGCGATAGATCTAAAAATGCCATAAAAATAAAGATGCCAATGGGTGTCAGAGCGGCGACGCAAAGCTGCGGTAGATACTGGCCAAAATAAGTCTCGAGTTGTTCAACCCCGTCAATCAAGGTAAGGAGAGTAGACCCGGTACGCTTACGCCCAAAAAAGGCTGGGCCAAGGGCAATGACGTGCTCATAAAGCCTGCGACGGAGCTCAACCTGCACCGTCGCAGCGGTGCGATGAGCCATCATGTTACGGGCATATTCCAACAATCCGCGTAACACCATCACGGCAGCTGTGAGCGCGAAAGGTAGGATCAGTTCGCCGATTGGCTGACCGACAAAGACCTTGCTGAGTAGCCAACCCAACAGCGCCAATCGAGCCACTCCTGAAGCCGCTGCCAGCAGGCCAAGAGCGACGGATGCAGCGATGCGTAGGCGCACGCCCTTAGTGAAGGTCCAGAGCCGGTGGTCGAGATACATATTTTTATCTATTTCTAGCTATAAGGTGCCGCACAGCCGGCCCGGATAGCTCAGAGCTTACGATTGAGAGGAATGTGCGGTGCCGCATCGCGCCGCAGAATGCCAATCTCGCGCGGATCTTCTGCTTCGAGCACTTCGCTCCGCGTCTTGACAAAGCCGTGGTGATGATAGAAACCAAGCGCCCCAGGGTGATCGAGATCGCAGGTATCCAGTGTGATGCGTTTCAGCCCAGGGCGCCAAGCGGCAAAGATCAACGCTCGCATCATATAACCGCCGAGACCACAGCCGATAAAGTCGGGCATCAAGCCAAAATAGCGAATGGCCCGAGCATCTTCGGCACTCTTATAGTGTTCTACAAAACCGGCAAATTTGCCAGCCACTCGAAGAAAGTGAAACTCCGTGCCAGCATCCTCGATCGACTGCCGTAGCTCATCGTCGTCGAGCACGACACGCTCCCACCACAGCCAGTCCTCGCCCACCTGCAGCACCTTCTTTCGGTAAGTTGAGACGGAGATTCCGGTTTCCTGAGTAAAGCTCGTTTTCGCGGGTGCAGAAAGTGCTCTATTATCAGGCGGTTCAGTTCGCTCCATATATGTAACGCGCCAGCTCAACATAAATTCTATCCTTCCGACCGCGCTAAATTCCCAGAGAAAAACCCTCGTCTAGCACGACAAGTGCGCCATGCATGGCGCGACTGTCGTCGCTGGCGAGATAAAGCGCGGCGCGCGCCATGTCGATGGCATCAGAATATGTCCGGCCGCTTGGCGTGGACGCAGCCATCGCGTCATACATCGGCCGTAATTCAGGATCGGTGCGAATATCTTCGTTCATCGGTGTCGCTGTGTTACCGGGTAGAATCGCATTTACCCTTATCCCTTTCGGCGCGAGCTCCTGAGCGAAGGCGCGCGTCATAAAGTTTACTCCGGCTTTAGCGCTGCAATAGGCAGAGTATCCACCGAGTGCCATGACTCCGGCCACAGAAGACAGGTTTATGATGCGGCCACCGCCTTGTGCAATCATGATGGGCGCCACTTCCTGAACGCAAAAAAACAAGCCTTTCATGTTAATGTCCATCAGGCGATCGTAATCGACTTCCGATGTTTCACCTACTGGCGTCGGATAGAATACCCCGGCTGAATTGACGAGAATGTTGATGCTGCCAAAATCCGACTTTACCGCCGCCACAACTTTGGAAACCTCTGACACCTTGCTGAGATCGCCGACATATGGCTTAGCATGACCGCCCGCCGCTTTAATGCGTGCGACCACTGACTCCGCCTTGGACATATCCGAACTTCCCACTACCGCCACTTGAGCGCCTTCCTCTGCAAACAAGCCGGCACAGGCCTCACCGATGCCAGAGGTGCCACCGGTAATTAGTGCTACATTTCCATCCAACTTCATTTAGCTCTCCCGAAACTCAGTTTAAATAAACTTACCATTAATCGCCTTTCACTGTCGCAATCACCTTGTCTGCAAAAGTTAATAGGTCGTCACCTTCAATGATTCCAGCTGCGTGGGCACGGGCGTTGGTATGCGAGATAACGCCCGTTTTCCAGGTAGAGCGCGAATCGCCGATGCGAGCACTCATTGCTGCCACTGTAGCAGCGATCACCTCTTCACGGTCGAGTGCCGACAGGCGTGAGAATCCGCTATTATCCGCTGAGCCGCCAGCATCGTTAAAAATGACGGCGAGAGGTGGCCCTGGAATAGGTTCGTTTTTCAGGCTACCAAAACGCGCACCATGAGAGGCTGTGATCATCACCCTACCCTTGTCATCAGGCACGACGAGGGCGGTAGAATCGACGCCCCACACTTCGGGCTCTCCTTCACGTTTTCGGATGCGAAAGCGAGATTCACCGAATTCAGGCGCTGCGCCCTCCCATTGAAGGGCCTTGGCCATGCGTCTAGCTGCCTCGCGGCAAGTCATGCCGACGGCGCAACCAAGAGCCCCGGCGGCCTGGTTAACATGACTGAGAATGCCGCGCGCTAACTGATCCTCACCATCGGCGATACGCGCACTCATATGCTCCAGTGTTACCGCCGGCATGTTGATAGCGTCCAAGAAAGCGAGCCCACTGATACCGGCCGAGTCCTTGCCTATACCGGCGTTGTGCAGAACGACCGCACGTACGCCAGCCTTAGCCGCCAGATAGGCTGCATAAACTCCGCCGTGGGAACCGCCGATCACCACCTTGCCACGATGTTGGGGGCCGAGCACAGTCACGGTATCAACGCAAATCATCTCCGTCATGACGCCGATACCATATCTAGGATTAACCGAACTTGCTCACCACCACTTTGACCGGGAGTTCCAACACCAAAGGCCCTGTCACCTCCATCTTGAACCTCACGATTCAACTTTCCCTGTTGCACCCTAACTCTAGAGAAAGCGCATTATACGGTTTGAGACAGTCGACAAAAATTTGTGGCGGGCCACTGCGCGACGACACGCGCCTCTAGCCACCCATGCCGACGAACTCCCGTACCAAATCAGGGTCAGAAAGTTGATCGGGAGAGACTTCGTTAACCAGTTGACCGCGCTGGATTATGTGAACGCGCTGGCTAAGCGAGGCTATGAAATCAAGATTCTGCTCTACTAAAACGATGGTCAGATTCCGGCTCGTTCGGAGGCTGTGCAGTATTTCGATGATTTCTTCAACAATGGAGGGTTGAATACCTTCGGTTGGCTCATCGAGGAGCAGCAGACTGGGACCACCGCAAAGACAGCGCGCGAGTGCAAGGATCTGCTGCTCACCGCCTGAGAGGACGCGGCCTGCACGATCCAGGAGCGGTTTTAGACGCGGGAACGTCTCCAGCACCTCTTCCAGAACTTTCTCTTCGTCTACCTTGTGCATCGCCATGGCGATCTTGAGATTGTCGACAACCGAAAGATTGGGAAAAATATCGCGCCCCTGCGGCACATAGCCCACACCGCTCAAGTTGCGTTTATAGGCAGGCATGCGAGTAATGTTTTGGCCATTCAATTCGATGGTACCATCGGTGGGGCGTAAAAGACCTATTAACGCCTTCAAAAGTGTCGTCTTGCCCATGCCATTATGACCAAGAATGCCGACGAACTCGCCCTCGGCAACATTGAGGTCAATGCCATGCAGGATTGGAATACGCCCGTAAGCGGTTTTTAGCCCGGAAACTGCGAGCATAGTCAGGCGACCTCCCGCTTGCCCAGGTAAACGTCGCGCACATCCTGGTTCTTGAGCACGTTGTCCATCGTATCCTCTACCAGGATGGCGCCCTGGTTGAACACGGTGACCCTGTTGGCAATCGCCTTGATGAATTGCATGTCATGCTCGACGACAATGAGTGAAGCGGTGCGGTTGATCTCACGAATCATCTCAGTTGTCCGGTGAACTTCTTCGTGGGTCATGCCGGCTGTCGGTTCGTCCAACAAAATTAACTCCGGATCGCCGGTTAGCACGATGGCGAGTTCGACGCCTTGGCGCTCGCCATGAGCGAGTTGACCGACGAGGCGGTTAGCCACTCCGGTGAGGCCGATACGCTCGAGAATCTCATCGACCACCCGGTTGGATTCGCGATTGCTGTGATAGCGCCGCGCCGATAGCCAGATATTCTCTCGCACATCGAGGCCATCGAACACACTCGGCACCTGGGTCTTAATGCCGATACCTCGGCGCGCGATCTGATGGGTATGCGAGCCAGTAATATCATCGCCGCGGTAAATTACATGCCCTGACGTCGGCTTGTATTGATGGGTAAGACAGCGAAAGAAGGTTGTCTTACCGGCTCCGTTGGGACCAATCAGGCACCGCAGTTCACCTTCAGCCATGCTGAAATCAACATTGTCCACCGCTACCACGCCGCCAAACCGCATGGTAAGGCCGCGCGTCTCCAAAATGGGTCGCGCTGCATCAGTCACCCGCGCGCCCCTCCCGAGCGCCATTTCTGGCACTATCGCCCCCCTCGTCTGTTGGTCGCGTCCAGGGTAAAAAACGTAGCGCTAGCATTTGCGCCGTGGGTTGAAGACCCTGTGGTACGGCAAGCACGAAGAGGAGGATGATGCCGCCGAATACGAGGTAGGTGTTCAACCAGCCCGCGAAATTCTGCGTGCCCAACCAATTGTAGAGCATGAGGAGAGCAAGCGAGCCCAACATTGGTCCGATTAACGTACCAACGCCGCCGATCAGCACCCACATGATGATCTGCGCGGCAAGCGCAAGAGCAAATTTATCGGGATTGACAAAATTGTTGAAGGTCACCAGCAAGAAGCCGGCCAGCCCAGCGATGCCGCCGCCGATGGTAAAGGTGATCATCTTGTAGAAGCGAACGTCGTAGCCAAGCAACTCGGCGCGTGTTTCATTTTCCTTGATAGCGACGATCACCCTGCCGAAATGGGTGCGCAACAGAAATCGCAGACCAAAATAGACCAGAATAAGTAGTGCCATAGCCACATAAAATTTGTCGTCAGGCCACAAGAGAGAGTCAGGAAAGCCAGGCCAGTTGGGGTCGGGTATCGAGGAAATGCCGTTGAAGCCCATTAGGCGTGCTTTGCCAATCACCCATTCTTCCCCCGAGGTCGAACGGATGAAGGCATATAGAATGAGCGTGACTGCAAGTGTGACCACGGCGAGATAAACATCGTTCAATCGGCCATAGAACATGAAATAGCCAAGCAGCATGGCAAACGCCGCCGGTATAAAGATTGCGAGCAATATGGGAACGGTGCTTTCTCCCATATTGATCACTCCAATTGCGTAGACATAGCCACCAAGACCGAAAAAGGCTGACTGGCCGAAACAGAGAATCCCGCCGAAGCCCCAGATAAAGGCAAGCGAGAGCGCCAACATGGCCATGGCGATGAAGAGAATCACCTTCAACAGTGTGAAGAGATCGAAAATTGTCGGCCCAAGAAACAGGAGCGCCAACATTATTGCACCAGTGACCATCAAGCCGCGGGTGTTCCAGCTGTTGAAGTCAAACGTCTTCAGCATCGAATTGAACATCAGAGCGACCTGCGGAAAATTTTTCCAGTAATGCCCTGCGGCAAGATGCGCAGCAACAATACCGCGACGATGAGGAGCGCGACACCGCCGATAATCGGTGTAGTCTCATAGGTAACGAGCTGGCGCACCGTACCGAACACACCGGAAGCAACGATAGTACCAGTAATAGCTCCAGTGCCGGCAGTGATCACCGTGATAAATGCCTGGGCAACATAAGTGAAGCCAACGGTCGGGATAATCTGCGAGATCGGCGCCAAAAGACCACCGGCCAAACCAGTAAGCGCAGCGCCAATGCCAAAAGTCACCATGTAGACCTTGGGCGGGCTGATTCCGAGAGCCGCCGCCTGATCGGCATTCTGCATAGTGCCACGTGCAATCAGCCCGAGCTTGGTACGGGTGAAGGCGAGATAAATTCCCGCGAAAAGAATTACAGTCAGGCCGATCAGCACCAGCCGGTATACAGAAAGCTGATATTGGCCGATGCTAAAATTGCCCATCGGCGCCGAAACACCGGTGATGTAATTGCCAAAAATGGAGGTAACTATACCGATCAAGAGAAGGCTCAAACCCCAGGTGGCAATCAGCGTGTCAACCAAGCGGCCGTAAAAGAAGCGGATCAAAAAGCGTTCCGCAAGAATGCCGATAACGCCAACAACAAGAGGCGACAGGATCAGCATAGAGACCCATATATTCACGCCAGCATTTGTGGCAACCACCGTGGTATAGCCACCAAGCATCATGAATTCGCCATGCGCGAAATTGATTACGCGCATCATGCCGAAAATGATCGCCAGCCCAGCGCATGTAAGCGCCAGGCTGGAAATCCCGTTCAGCACTTCGATTATGAGAAGTGCGGCCGTATCCACGGCTGAACCTTTAGGGCTTCCTGTTTGAGGTTATGCTGTTCCGCTTTTATAGAATGGGCTCAAGATGCGCATCCATATCGGGCGTCTTGGTCAGATCACAGCGATCAACCACGTCGCTAGGATAAAGCTGACTGTAACTGTCAAAAATCTTCCAGCTTTGATTCTGGCACTCAGCTACATGCATATCCTGGATGACATGATTTGTTACCGGGTCAACGACCATGTGGCCCGCTGGGCCATCCCAAGCGATATCGCCGCTGCGAAGCGCATCCATCACTGCTTGACGCTCGTGCGTACCTGCCTTCTTGACACCCTCAGCCCACAGCATGGTTCCAAGATAGCCGCCGATACCAACCGCGTTGAGGTACGGCGCATCGGAGCCAAAACGCTTATGATAGCGCGCTACGAAATCCTTATTGGCTGGCAGGTCGATTTCCTGAAAGTAAGGCTGAGCGCTGACGATGCCGTTACTCTCTTCTGGCTGAAGCTGCATATGTTCATTGCCAACGCCGAATGTGCAAGAAACGATCGGAATTTTGTTGAGCATTCCGGCCGCTGCCCACTGGCGGTAGAAACCCATGTGTGCTGCGCCCACAAGGCAGGTTGCGAGCCAATCAGGCTTGGCCTCCTGAATCTTGGCAATCGCCGGACCGAATTCGGTAACATCGAGCGGGAAGTGATCACGCTGCAGTACTTCGCCGCCAAGGTCTCCAGAGAATTTCTGCAGCCATTTGCCAATGATTTGCGGCGCGTTATAGTCAGCCCCGATGTAATAGGCCTTCTTACCGCGATTATTGAAACCGAACTCCGCCGTAGGCTTCACCCACTGCACGGCGCCCACGCCCGAAACGAAATTGTTGATATCGCAAACGCCGCCTTCATAAATGACACTGTACCAGAGGAGGGTTTTGTAGCGCCGGAGTATTGGGCGAATGACTTCGCGCGACGCACTGGTGATAGCACCGTGTACAAGATCAACCCGCTCTTTGAGAGCCGCTTCCTGAGCATATTGTGCGTAAAGCTCCATGCTCGACTGCGGGTCATATTTGATCAATCTAATTTTCTTGCCATTTAGGCCGCCGGCAGCGTTGATTTCCTCAACCGCAAGCTCGCAGGTCATAGTCATCGGTGTACCGTAAATATCGAGACCACCTGATTGGTCAAACAGCGAGGCAATTACGATCTCGTCATCCGCCTTACTCTTATAAGGCAAGATGCTGGCGGCAAAAGCGGTGCCAAGACCAGCACCCGCGCCCTTTAAAACAGTTCTGCGTGAAAGTTTCATTATTCGGCTACCTCCCTGATGAGCCTGTTCCGGTCAATGTATCAAGTTACCTAAACAAATTATTGGCGCATATTATGACTATCATCCAATGGCACGCACGCAATATTTTTCTTATCAAGCAAAATCTTCCTTTGTGACTATTCTATTTGCCCCCACAAAACCATATCTATTCCCACCCGCCAATCCATATTTTCTTAAAAAATGCTGTCCCGGCAAGCTCTTTACGGGTACCAACCTCGGTTCTACTCCGTTTTATATGATCTGTAGAGGAGCGATGGAATATCTTTTCGGCGACCCACCGGACCCAGGCGCGGTAAAAGAGATTGCCCCTGGCCTCCAGTGGCTGCGCATGCCACTCCCAATGGCACTCGATCATATTAATCTCTGGCTAATCGAGGATGGTTCGGGCTGGACCTTAATTGACACCGGCCTATACAGCGGTTTGTCTCAAAAACTTTGGCGCAATGTGCTCAACAATCTCCTCGGCGGGCGGCCTCTGACACGGGTAATCTGCACCCATTTTCACCCCGATCACGTTGGGATGGCGGGCTGGCTTGTGGAAGAGACCGGCGCAGAATTTTGGATGGCGCGTGAGGAATGGCTTTACGCCAGAGTTCTGGCAATAGATACGGGCGAACACTTTACCGATGCCATGGTGGCGCATTACCACCGCGCCGGAGGTAGCCCGGAATATCTTGCCAAGCTTCGTGAACGAGGAGCATTTTTCTCGGGCATCGTCTCGGAAGTGCCCCGCAGCATTCAGCGTATTCGCGACGGCGACGCATTCAAGATCGGTGGGAAGCAGTGGCACGTAGTAGTTGGCAACGGCCACGCCCCGGAGCACACTTGTCTGCTTTCGAGAGAACTCGGTTTATTTATTTCGGGCGATATAGTCTTGCCACGCATTTCACCACACATTGGCGTCTATGCGGACGAGCCCGACGGCAATCCACTGAGGGACTATTTAGAGACTCTGGAAAAATTTCACGCGTTGCCGGACGATGCTATCGTCTTGCCATCGCATAACGAGCCTTTCCGCGGCCTGCACAAGCGTCTCAGCGAACTGCAACAGCATCATGCCGAGCGGCTCAAAGAATTTTCTCACGCCTGCGTCACGCCAGCGACCGCCCTCGACGTTGCGAAACAGGTGTTCGCACGGCGCCTAGATTCGGCGCAACTCGGCTTCGCCATCGCTGAGACAGTCGCGCACCTCAATTACCTGATTGCTGACGAGCAGATCAAACGCCGAACCAATGAAGATGGCGTCTATCTCTACCAAAAAATCTAAAAACCCAGATAACGATCGACCATATCTCGCAGAATTAGTGCGGCATCAACCATTTGATCAAGCGGAACATACTCGTTGGCGGCATGACTTGTAGCGCCGTCACCTGGGCCGAAATTACAGATCTCGATCTCATCATCGGCGAAATAACGCCCCTCGCTAACCGCCAGCGCATTAACAAAATTCGGAGCTAAACCACGGCGGGCTTCAATAGCGGCGGCAAGCGCTGCGATACCAGGACCATCTTTTTTTGGCGAGAAACCGTTGGTGCCAGTCAGAAATTCTGTTGAAAAACTTTCGGGCGGCTCATTCACATCAGCAAGAATTTCCACTACCTCATCGTAGGCGGCGCAGACATCCTCTTCAGGTAACAGGCGACGGTCGATCTCAAGCCAGCACGAACTTGGCACGACATTAACATTATGCCCGCCCTGAATCCGCCCGATGTTCATCGTCGAACGCTTCTCGCCATTGACGCGTTTTTCGAGACGCGGCTCAAGCACCCGGCGCAAATGATCAACCAGGCGCATCATACGAAGAATTGCGTTATCTCCAGCTTGCGGATCACCGCCATGAGCGGCACGTCCTGTCACAGTTATACGCAGCCAGAGAACGCCGCGCTCCTCGGTGATGAGCTCGTTTTGCGTCGGCCCGCCGACCAGCAAGAAATCCGGCCTGAGCGCATCCGATTCGCGCAAAAAGCGCATGCCATTTGGACCAAGCCTCTCCTCGTCGCCAGTGAATGTGAAGACAACCTCACCCTTCTTGGGGCCGCCTCGACGCATTATCTCCTCGCCGAGCCAGATATGAAGTGCCGTAGATCCTTTGCAATTATTGGCACCGAGGCCGTAGATCGCGCCATTGCGCTTAACAGCTTCAAAGGGATCGCTCAGCCAATCACCGAGATCACCAACTTCTACCGTATCGATATGACAGTTGAATCCAAACTGTGGCGACCCTGTGCCAACGCGGGCCACGAGATTGTCAATGCTAGGGGCGCAGCTCTTGGTTTCGCAGATGTAACCAGCGGACTCAAAGCGAGCGCGAATATAAGCGCACATTTTCCTTGTGTCACCCGGTGGATAGGTTGAAGGTATGCCGATAAGGTCGCCCAAGATATCGGTCAGTTCGTGTGTGAGTTTGGCTTCGCTCGTCATAGGTCGGGGAGAGTGGTTTCGACTGGTTCAGGCGGGAGCATAGACACGATAAACGAAGAGATGCAGAAAATTTTGACTGATTAGCCACGAATTGAACTACCGATCTATCTCCACCAAGCAAAGTAAGGCCAACTAATTCCCGTATTTATCTCTGTCGCAGTTTGCTTGGGAAAATGCACAATCTTTAGCAAAGACACAAAGTTTTAGCGGTTTTCTGGGACAAATCCACAATTCATTTAAGGAAACTTTATTCCTTAAATTCAATTGCACGGAACGTGGCGAGGGGCTAGTCTCGCGCCCTCGCCAAATCGGCGAAGGGGAATATCTATGTGCGGAATCGCAGGCATCATGTTCAAAAATGGTCGAACTGACCATGAAACGGGCGTGGCGCTAATCGATATGCTCGATGGCTGCCAACACAGGGGTCCGGATTCCACGGGCTTTGCGCTCTATGGCGAAGAACACACGAGCGAGCTCAAGTTACGCTTTCTTATTGGAGACGGCACCGCGGCCGATGACTCCGTCGAACTGATCAAGAGTGCGCTGGAGGATCATGATGCGGAAATCGTCGACGATATGCGCATCGGCAACAATTATCAGGCGCTGGTGCGCTTTAACGGCGATCTACGCAGCTTTGCCTATGCGATGGAACACGCGGCGCCCGATGCTAAAGTCATCTCCATCGGACAGAGCCTAGATATCGTCAAAGATGTGGGCGGCGCCCATGATGTAGATGACCGCTTCGACGTACATAACTTTAAAGGCAGCCATGGCCTCGGCCATGTGCGCCTCGCCACCGAATCGGATGTCCGCCCGGAATCAGCGCACCCTTTCTGGGCTACTGGTTTTTCCGACGTCGCCATCGTCCATAACGGCCAGATCACCAATTATTGGAAGATGCGCCGCCGGCTTGAGCAACGCGGATTTGAATTCCGCACCGACAATGATAGTGAATTAGTTGCTGTCTATCTTGCCGACAAAATGTCCCAGGGAGTGCCTCTGCGCGAAGCCCTAAAAGCTTCGATTGAAGATTTGGACGGCACTTTTTCCTTCCTCGTCTCGACCAAGGACGAAATCGGCTATGCCAAGGATAATCTCGCCGCGAAACCGATGGTCATGTACGAAACCGACGACCTCATCGCCATCGCTTCGGAAGAAGTGTCCCTTAATCGCCTGTTTCCGGGCCACGCACTGAACACCAAGGAGCCCCCGCCGGGGAGCTATGATACATGGTCCAAATCGACCTAGCGGAAATTCCAGTCCGCCAGGCCAACGAACTTATCCGCAAATATGGGGCCGACGGCGAGGATATTGATATAATTAACCCCGACGCGCGACATCACGTCGGCGTAGGGTTGACCGACCCAGTGACTGTGCGCGTGCACGGGTCCGCAGGTTATTTCTGCGCTGGCTTGACCGATGCGGCCCACTTCGAGATTGAAAGCAACGTCGGCTGGGGCCTTGGCGACAATATGTATACAGGCTCTGTTATCGTTGGCGGAAATGCCAGCGCAATCGCCGGCGTGGCGATACGCGGCGCCGAAATTGTCATCAAAGGCAATATGGGATCGCGCGCCGGACAAGTAATGAAAGCGGGCACACTCTTGTGCTGTGGCAATGCAAATTTTATGGCCGGCTATCTCATGTATGGCGGGCGCATCATCATCCTGGGCGATTCCGGCGAACGCGTCGGTGAAGATATGGCCGCCGGTGAGATTTATGTCGGTGGAAAGGTTCAGTCGCTTGGCTCCGATGCCAAAATGGGCGATACGGAAAGCAGCAAAATTGACGAGCTACGCGCCTTTCTCGACCGTTACAAGATTACCTTTAATGGCGATTTCCAGAAAATTGTCAACGAAGGCAAAAAGCTGCATTACAAAACCTCAGAACGGCCGATGCGCAGCCTTCCCTTTGTCGGATTCTCGGGAAAATCGGATTACTGGAACCCGAAAATTCAGGAAGATATTCATATAAAATCACAGATTGGCCGCTATCGCGTACGTGGTTATGGCGGTGCGCGGGAACTGCCACACCTGGCAGATATCGGATTCGCGCGGAATATCTCCGGGTTAAATGAGATTTCCAACCCGGTGTCCAAGGTCGAGATGCGCACGCTGATCGGCGGCAAACACGGGGCGCAACCGCTCGACCTTTCAATGCCGGTGATGATCGCGCCAATGAGCTATGGCGCGTTGAGCCGTTCCACCAAACAAGCCATCGGTATCGCCTCATCGCTCGCAGGAATCGCGGAAAATACCGGTGAAGGTGGTATGAGCGACGCCCAGCGTGGTGCCGCGGAGCAATTGGTTTTCCAAATGCTTGGTGGACGGCTTGGTTGGAACATCCATGATATGAAACGCGCCAATGGGTTGGAGATCTATATTAGCCAGGGCGCCAAGCCCGGCTTCGGCGGTCAGCTCATGGCGAAAAAGGTGACCAAGGAACTAGCCGAAATTCGAGGTATCCCCCAAGGCATCGATCTGCGCTCACCATCGCGGCATCCGGATATTCTGGGCGGCGACGATCTCCTCATCAAGGTCGAGGAAATGCGCGAAGCAACAGGATATCGTTTGCCGGTCAGCGTCAAGCTAGGCGCCGGACGGGTGCGCGACGACATCAAGATCGCTTACAAGGATGGCTTCGATTTTGTCGAGCTCGACGGCATGCAGGGCTCAACCGGTGCCGGTGGCGCAGAAGTCATGGAATATGTTGGCATTCCCACTATCTCAGCGATCATGGACGCGCTTGATGGTCTGGCGGAGATCGACGCCGACGGCAAAATTCAAATCATTCTCATGGGTGGTCTGCGCGACGGCGTGGACGCAGTCAAATCGCTTTGTCTCGGCGCCGATGCGGTGGCCTTTGGCAACGCCACGATCATCGCCGGCGGTTGCATTTCCTGCATGCAGTGCCATGTTGGTCAGTGTGTGACCGGCATCGCAACCCAGGACCCCGAGCATGAGAAGCGCTACCGCCCGGAAATCGAAGCGCATAATATCCACCGCTTTCTCGAAGGAGTGCGCTGGCAGATCGCAGCGCTGACCCACGCACTCGGCTATGGAGATGTCAAATCTCTCAACCGGGACGACCTCGTCGCCCTGACCCCAGAGGCGGCGGAGATCACGCGCCTTCCCTACCGGCCAGAGCTTCGCGAACAACAGCATCTCAGCAAGGCAGTCTAAGTTGGCAGCGAGTAAAGACAGCGGAGTGGAAGCTCCCATGCTTCTTCCGGCTGAAATGCCGGACGATACGGACGACCTGCATTTTGTCCCTGCACCCTGCCAGGTGGCCTGCCCTGTCGGAACCGACGCGCCTTCCTATATAGCCTATATATGGGAAGGCAAATATGAGGAAGCGTTCGAGGCGATTACCGCTACCAACCCATTCAGCTCGATTTGCGGACGGGTGTGCGATGCCCCATGCGAACCTGCCTGCAGACGGGTACAATCAGATGGGCCCGTGCAAATCCGCAATCTCAAGCGTTACGTCATGGATGAAATTGGCGACCGGCTCGATCCGCCTCCCGTGCCAGTCACCCAGAAAGAGACGGTGGCCATCGTCGGGTCCGGACCGGCCGGCTTAGTCGCCGCGCATGATTTGTCGATCGCCGGCTATGAAGTCCACGTCTACGAGATGACCGACCGGCTAGGTGGAATGATGATATGGGGCATCCCCGCTTTCCGCTTGCCACCCGGCGTGATTGACGAAGACATTCAGCGCCTAACCAAGCGCTGTCCTGGCCTCAAGATTCACCTCAACACTGCGCTGGGCGATGGTGTGACACTGGAGGAACTAAAGGAGCGCCATGACGCCGTGGTGCTCGCCATTGGCTCCTGGTGGGGCAAAAAGATGGGAATTCCGGGAGACACCGACACGCGGGTCATCGACGGCGTGCAGTTCCTGCGTGACGTCAATGCTGGCGCACGGCCGGAAATGCCGGAAACCGTGGTCGTGGTCGGCGGCGGGGACGTCGCCATGGACGCCTGCCGAGTCGCCAAGAGACTTCCTGGCTGCAAGCACGTCAAAGTGATCTATCGTCGGGGGCCGGACGAGATTCCGGCGCGCGCCATTGAGCTTGAGGGGGCCGTCAAAGAGGATATCGAATTCATCTACAACACCCAACAAACCGCCGTTTCTCCAAAGGGCAACCAGCTCGCCATCACCTGCCTTAAAACCGAGTTGGGTGAACCAGACGAAGAAGGCCGGCGCGTTCCAGTCGAGATAGTGGGCAGCGAGCACGAGATTGAATGCGGTATGATCATTGCCTCGATCGGCCAGCAGGGCAAATGTGCTCATCTCGACGAGAAAGGCATGATGCTGAGTGATCGCGTGCGGACAGAATGGGGCAGTATGTTGACCGACGACCCAAAAGTCTTCGCCGCCGGCGACGGCGCTTTCGGCGGATCAACTATCGTCATGGCCATGCATCACGGTCAACGCGTCGCTTATTACGTGAAGGCGTTTCTCGAAGGCCATAGGGACCCTATGCCCTACCGCCAACCCTTCCGCACCCGACGGGTGCCTCTGGCGCAGGATCTCGAGTGGGAGAAGCTGCCGTTACAAGAACCCGCCTTTCACGGGCTAGGCGCCAATCCGATCGAGTTCCCCGAGATCGAAGATACTTATGGCAGCGACACGGCACGCAATGAGGCAGCGCGCTGCTATCGCTGCGACGCAGAGACTGGTACTGCTGACTATTCCGTGCGCCACCGCGAGGACATTTTCACCATGGCGCGCACCAACCCACTCGACGAGCGTTCGCATGCCACAATGCTTGCGCGCCGCTTGCAGCCGCGCGATAACCCTTTTCCAGACCACCGAAAGGCCACGCTGGACGATCTCATCTTTCTGCCAGCCAATCTGACCCGACTGGTGATTGACCCCTACCGCGAGGCATGCCGAATTGACACGGAACTCGGCGCCGGACGCTTCGTTATGGAGCAACCCTTTATCGCTACCGGATTCGACGACGCACCAGGTCAAGTACGTGAAGCCATTGCCGAGGGCCTAAAGGATTTTGACACTCCCTATCTCGGAGTACGCGCTCTTTCAACGGATGTTCCCTGGCTGCAACTGGTCGTGCCGGGGCAGATCGCACCGAGCACTGACGCGGCGGCGCAGATTCATAACCTAGGTCACGAATTTCGACCGATTGAGACGACGCGTCTGACAGAAAACCAACTTCTTGGCTTGTCGGTTTCCTCTCCCGACATACTGGAAGAAACGATCTCTTATGCCCTGGCGAAGAAATTTGATATACTCCTCCTCGACGGCAGCGGCGGCCTCGGCACGCCCTGGGCCGAGCTCTCCGGTGAACCCAATCTAACCATCCTGCGCGACGCCGTCGCTATTCTCAGACGTATTGGGCGAGAGGAAGAGATCGACCTGATTTTTTTCGGTGGTGTTCGCTCGGGCACTGATACGGCTAAGCTGGTAGCGCTCGGTAGCATGGCGGTGGTGCTTGGCGTTACCCTGGGACTGGCCGCTGGAGCTGAAATTAGAGACCGGCACGACATGCAATTCTCCGCCGATCGTGACAAAAATGATCGCGCCGAAGCGGTGGCCCATATTCTTAATGCTAGCGCCCAAGAAGCGTCGATGATGGCGCGGTGCACCGGCAAGACCAATCTGCAAAACGTCGAGCCGGAGGATTTGCGCGCAATTACCATCGCCACCGCCAAAGCCACCGGTATCCCGCTCGCCGGCACGCTTTGACTTCAACGGGCCATGAGAACAACCCGTTATATGCTGTTTTGAGCGCCAGGTACCCGCTTCTCCGCAATTGGCCTATTCCGTAACAACTCGACAGCACCGTCGGGCTTGCCGGAATGTCTTCCGTCTTTCGGTTAATGGAAGCTCTGCTGCGATTTCCTTGCGGCAAATAAACAACTAAACTCCAGCAGCATGGATATATCGCTCAATTACGGTAAAACCCAACTTGTCGTAACGCTACCGGATGACCTTGAAGTCCGTGTCATCCGCAAGCCTGACATGCCGCTCCTGGATGATCCGGTGGCAACACTCGAAGCCTCGTTTGCCAAGCCAGACGGCGGCCCAAATCTCGCCTATCTTGCCAGAAAAGCACAAACAGCCTGTATTCTCATTTGCGACATCACACGCCCAGTGCCAAACAGTGTATTGCTGCCACCGCTCCTCCGTGCGCTTCTCGCTGCCGGGCTAGGCAGGGAAAACATCGTTATTCTCGTCGCCACCGGTCTGCACCGGCCAAATGAAGACGAGGAGCTGGCCGAGTTGGTCGGTGATCCCTGGGTGATGGAGAATTTTGCCGTCGTCAATCATTTTGCCCGCGACGATGCCTCACATGTTTCACTCGGACGCACAAGGAGTGGAACAAAAGTCATGCTAGATAAACGCTTCGTAGAAGCGGACCTCCGCATCGCCACTGGTCTAGTAGAGCCCCATTTCATGGCTGGCTGGTCCGGTGGGCGCAAGGTGATCGCGCCGGGAGTCGCCCATGCCGAGACCATTACCACCTTCCACAGCGCAAGGTTTATGGAGCATCCTAATTGCGCCAATTGCGTGCTCGACGGCAATCCGCTGCATGACGAACAACTTGAAATTATCGCCATGTTAGGCTGCGTCAGTGCGATCAATGTAGTGATCAATGAGGATCGTCGTATTTCAATGATTAATTTCGGTGAGGTAGTAAAAAGCCATATGGCAGCGGTAGATCATGTCCGCACCTATGCCGAAGTCCCAATGCCGGAGCGCTTCTCCACCGTGATTACCAGCGCCGCGGGCTACCCCCTCGACAAGACCTACTATCAAACAGTGAAAGGCATGGTCGGTCCGCTAGATATCCTGAAGCCTGGTGGAACTCTCGTCATTGCCTCGGCCTGTTCCGAAGGCATGGGCTCGGCGGAATATATCACCTCCCAACGTAATCTGATGAATATGGGCGCTGATCGCTTCCTCAAACATATCGAGTCTAAAAGTCACGCAGCGGTCGATGAATGGCAGACCGAGATGCTTTTGAAACCGCTTCGCTCGGGCCAAGTGGTTCTCTACACTGAAGGCCTAACGGAAGAGGAACTCTCCCTTACCGCCGTGAAACCCACCACCTCAATTGACCAAGCAATAGTTGCAGCAGTCGCTGACGCTAACGACAAGCGCATAGCGGTTATTCCGGAAGGGCCCTATGTGGTTCCACGATACCGGCCCGGGATTTGACAACGCCCGACCCCTCTGGCGGAGGACCGCTGCCGCCTAACCGTTTCACTAATATTTGCGTTCTAGTAGCGACGGTGTGTGGCTCAAGTCTTGCAATTATTGATGCCACCGCCATTAACGTCGCCCTTCCAGCCATTCAAGACGGACTCAATGCAGATATCACCTCACTGCAATGGGTGATCGAGTCCTATGCGCTGTTCCTCGGCGCCTTAATTCTGGTCGGTGGTGTGTTGGGTGACCATTTCGGACGAAAGCGGATGTTTGCCATCGGTGTCATCATCTTTGCCTCCGCTTCCGCCTGGTGTGGCCTAGCTGAGGGCGTGATGCAATTGATCGTCGCTCGCGGCTTTCAAGGCATTGGTGCGGCGCTCGTAGTGCCCGGCAGTCTAGCGCTGTTGAGCGCCCATTTCCCACAAGAGCAACGGGGCCCGGCAATTGGACAATGGGCTTCGTTCACAACACTCGCTATCGTTCTCGGGCCGTTATTGGGCGGGGTACTTGTAGACACGGCGTCGTGGCGTTGGGTTTTTTTTATTAACCTGCCCATTGCTGCTATTCTGCTTTTCGTGCTTTATCTCGGCGTACCGGAAAGCCGAAATGAGAGCCAGGCAGGCAAACTCGACATTGTAGGCGCCGCATTCATCACCCTCGGCTTGGGCGGCTTGGTGTTCGGCCTGCTCGAATCCGCGCACTTGGGCTTTAGCGCGCTTGAGGTATGGGGCTCTATAACGGCGGGCATAGTGATCATACTTGCCTTCATTTACCGACAAATGACTGTGAAATTCCCTATGCTGCCGCTCGACCTGTTTCGCTCCCGCGCCTTTTCCGGCGCTAATATTATGACATTCCTGCTCTATGGCGCGATGACAGGCTGTCTATTTTTCCTTCCCTTCAACCTAATGCAGGTACACGGATGGAGCGCGACGGAAGCCGGTGCCGCGCTGCTACCACTTATCTTGCTTATCTCCCTCTTCTCTCTTGCCGCCAGTAAACTGGTGGCTAAGCTCGGTCAACGCATACCGCTCACCAGTGGTGCATGCATCGCCGCACTGGGATTTGCACTCCTCGCCTTGCCTAGCAACGACAGCGGCTATTGGTCTGGCTTCCTGCCAGGCATAGCCGTACTTGGGCTAGGTCTTGGAATCGCCGTGGCGCCCCTCACCATCGTCGTTATGGGGGCAGTGCCGACCGATCGCTCCGGCCTCGCTTCAGGTGTCAACAATGCAGCTTCGCGCGTCGCCATGTTGATGGCAGTGGCAATTTTCGGGGTAGTAATGTTTGAGATCTTTTCAAGTCAGTTACAGAGTGCGCTTCAGGTCATGCCGCTTGACAACGCCAGCCGGATACAAATCTCGGAACGCATGGTGCACCTATCGGGCCTGCAGCCACCGGATGGTCTTAAAGCCAACGTGGCGGAACAACTGCATGTCGCGGTCGGCGAGTCCTTCGTCGCCGGCTTTCGGGCTGTCTCTCTAATCGCTGCAGGTGCAGCGCTTGCCGGTGGCCTAATTGCCGGATTAACGATTCCGCCGCGCGCGGATGTGAAGTAGTCTCATGATATGCGCACGCCCTTGATGGATTTGGACAGAGCCCACTTCGACGTCGTAGTGATCGGCGCCGGGGTCAATGGCGCAAGCACGACACAGCATCTTGCCGCCGCCGGCTTCACTACACTTCTCGTAGAGCAGAATGATTTCGCCTCCGGCTCCTCGAGCCGCTCCAGCCGCCTATTGCATTGCGGCCTCCGTTATCTTGCACCGGGCTGCTCCATGTGGGAGTTCGCCTTTCATCCGAACCGCCTGATAACGGCGCTCTCCATGGCGCGCCAAGCGATGGAGTCACGCAGCCAAATGGTGCGCGAAACACCCGAGCGCGTACGATCGATGACCTTCTCCTATCCAATCTATAAGGAATCACCTTATGCGCCGTGGCAGATTGATCTCGCCTTCAACATATTGAAAGCACTCGGGCCGAAGGACGTACCACTCGACTATCGCCGCCTCAACCGCTCGGAGGCACACACCCGGCCACTTCTGCAATGGCTAAGGGATATGGATGCCCTCAAGGGTATCGCCCAGTTCCGCGAATATCGTTTCGAATGGCCTGAGCGAATTGCTCTCGATACGGTGCTCGATGCCGCCCGGCTAGGTGCGCAAGTCCGTAACCATACGGCTTTACGAGGGGTTGAGCGTGAGGCCGATGGTAATTGGCGGCTTACCTTGGCAGATAAGCTGGCGACGGAAGAAGTGACCGTAACGGCAACAGCGTTGGTCAACACTGCCGGTATCTGGATCGATAGGGTCAATCGCATGGCCGATAGCAATGTGGGACGGCGTATCACCGGCACAAAGGGCATCCATTGTATGTTCCGCCTGCCGGCGAACTGCGCTGATCAAGGAATCGCCAGCATGAACCGTGACGACGAACCGTTTTACTGCGTCCCCTGGCGCGGACTCCACTATGTCGGGCCAACGGAAACCCTCTACGACGGCAATATCGACGATATTCACCCAGAAGAAGAAGAAATTGAATGGCTCCTGGATGAGGCCAACCACCTATTACCAGGAGCTGAATTCAAGCGAGAAAAAATGCTGTTCGCCTGGGCCGGCGTACGGCCGCTCACTTACGATCCAGCGCAACCCAAAGGCGCCAGGAGCCGTGAATTGCACGATCTGTCGGGCGAAGGCTTCGATAATCTTTTTGCATTGACTGCCGGGCCGATCATGACCCATCGCTCGGCTGGCGAACTTCTGACCAAGCATGTCGCGAAGCGGGTACGCCCCTCTGGCACGCCGGGTAGGCTAAGCTTCAGCGCAAAAACCTATCCCGACAACACTAATTCGCTGGCCATCGACGATGCATGGCCGGAAACGACCTTCGCTGATCTCAACCACGCGGTGGCCCATGAGCTACCCGCCAATCTAATCGATCTTCTGTTCCGCCGCACCGGCAATGGCTGGACCGCCTCAATGGGCGCACCCATGGCCGAGCAGGCAGCACGCCAGGTAGCGGAGCAAATGGGCTGGGACGAAGCGCGAATCCAGGCCGAAACTCAAGCCTATAAGGATTACGTCGCACGCAATCACCTATGGCACGGCGCGAATGATTGATTAGACCGGCGCAAACTCGCTGTCGCCATCGAGTTCACCGTCACAGGTCGCGCGGCCAGTCTCGACCATATGAATTAGATGGGCTAATACCGAGCGCGCAGCAGCGGCGTGCAGCACCGGGTCAACATCGGCGTAGATCAACCGCACCATCTCTGGGATGCGGCTGATGCCATCATCCAGACATTTGCCGATCTGCACCTCGCGGGCCTCGCGGTGATTAATCAGTGCGGCAATAAATGTCCCCGGTGATTCGATTGCTGGCCCATGGGTCGGCCATAAGCGAATCTCTGCGCGCCCAGCGAGGCGCCGGCAAGAGGCTAAGTAATCCGCCATACTACCATCTGGCGGCGAGACCACCGTGGTCGACCAGCCCATCACATGATCTCCGGAAAACAAAACCTGCTCCTCTTCGAGCGCGAAACACAGATGATTCGAGGTGTGCCCCGGAGTATGAATCGCCTCGAGGGTCCAACCGGAGCCTGAAATCACATCACCATCTCCAACAAAAATATCTGGCGCGAAGTCGCGATCAGCCCCCTCCTCGACTTCTTCACCTGTTCGCCCCCCACCATGAGGTCCGAAGCCGTAACTTTTTGCGCCGGTAATTTCCTGCATATAACGCACCGCTGGCGAATGATCGCGATGGGTGTGGGTCACCAATAAGTGACTAACCGTCTCGCCCTTAATTGCACCCAAGAGCGCCTCGACATGCGGTGTCAAATCTGGTCCAGCATCGACAACCGCCACCTCGCCACGACCAACGATATAAGTGCCGGTGCCATAAAAAGTAAAAGGCCCCGGATTATTGGCAACGACACGGCGGATCAGCGGGGATAGCGTGTCGCAAACACCATAAGTGAAATCGAGCTCACGCTTAAACGGGATGCCAGCCATGGCGCGCTCCTTTTGCTACTAAAGTCCGCCCGGGCGGGAAGGATCTTCACCAGGCGGTCCGCGGCGGCCGGGTATACCATGCTCACGAGTGGCGCCACTTGGGGTGGCCGGTGTTTTTCCTCCTGGAGGCATATCACCCGAGCCAGTGAGATGAAGGAAGATATCCTCCAAATCCGGCTCATCAGTCGAGAGATCGCAAATCGTTACGCCAGCGCGGCGCACAATGTCGAGGATCTGGCCAATCTCGGTTTTGCTCCTGAGATAGCGCACAGCAAGCCGGCGCGGATCACGCAACGCGGTTTCAAAGTCACTTAGCCCTTTAGGGACCTCCGCCATCTCCTCAGCACTGACAATCACCAGTTCTTTAACATCAAGGCGCTCAATTAGGCTCGCTGTCCGTTCGCAAGCAATTAACCTACCTTTATCAATGATGGCGATGGTGTCGCACAACGCTTCAGCCTCTTCAAGATAATGGGTGGTTAACACTACAGTGACGCCACGCGCATTCAATGCGCGCAAATGCGACCAGAGCTGCTGACGCAGTTCAACATCGACGCCTGCTGTCGGCTCGTCAAGGATGATGATTGGCGGTGAGTGAACCAGCGCTTTGGCAACCATCAAACGTCGACGCATACCGCCGGAAAGGGCGCGCGGATAGGTCTCGGCCTGATCGGTGAGACCCACCGCGTCGAGGATGTCGGCGGTGCAACGCTCGGGAGCGCGCAGGCCAAAATAACCAGCCTGAGCCTCAAGCGCTTCGCGTGCCGTGAAATAGGGATCGAGCACAAGTTCCTGCGGCACCACGCCGATGGAAAGCCGCGCGCCCCTTGTCTCACGATCGATATCGTAACCCCAGATCGCGGCATTGCCGGAGGTCTTGTTGGTCAGTCCGGCAAGAATATTGATGAAAGTAGATTTTCCTGCACCGTTAGGGCCCAGAAGACCGAAAAACGAACCGCGCGGGATATTAAGGTCGAATTTTTGGAGCGCAACTGTCTCTGAGTGGCGCCGGTGATAGACCTTACGCAAGCTGCGTGCCTCGACAGCGTTTTCAGGAAAGCTCATGGCCGAACTCGCCCAGCCGGAGAGCGTTGTGAATGGTTGATCACCATAGCCGAATGGGTATCATTCGCGGCGTTGGCGGGTCAAATGGAGCACGCTAGAAGGGCTACGCTATGAGCACAAATATCGATACCCCGGAAACGGTCGAAGCCGACAGCACCGAAGTCAGTTGTGATGGTGGTGGCGATCTTGGCCATCCGCGCGTCTACCTCAACATGGGCGATAAAGGCGAAGTCGATTGTCCCTATTGCGATCGTAAATTCGTCCTTACAACTGAGCACGCATCGTAATCTTTTTTCCTCGACAGGAGAATGCCATCCAGAGAACCAACGGCAGCGCAAACGCCGAAAGCGTTGCGTTGGCCCAGTAGGCATCCGCACCCAAGAGACCATAGAGCCAGCCAGCAAGCAATAAACCCGCACCAAGACCGGCGCCATAGGTCAGCCCGCCCAATAAGCCTTGCGCTGAATTAGCATATGAATCGGGTACTGCACTTGTAATGAACAGCATGGCGCCAAGATGCATCGCGGCGAAACTCGCGGCATGGAGTATCTGCGCCAAGGCGACAATCCACAGTTCCACCGTTAACGCCAGCACCATCCACCGTATTGCTCCCAACCCCGCCGCCGCCGCGATTAACCCGACCGGCCCCATGCGCCTCACCAAAGGGGAGCCAAAAGCAAAAAGCAGAATTTCCGCCACCACCCCCTCTCCCCATAGTAATCCCACCGTCAGATGCGAGTAGCCTACCGAAGTCCAATGAATGGACGAGAAACCGTAATAGACCCCGTGGGCCGCCTGAATCACTGCCGTCGCGAGTATAAACAGCAAAAACGACCGGCTAGCGAGCAACGTCTTCAACGGTAAGAACCCCTGTGCCCGTTGTGCCGTCAGAGCGCGCGGCAGGATGAGCGAGGTAACGAACAGTACCGCCAGTGTTACCAGTAGCAAGGTGACAATAGTCGAGGCCGGCAAACTGCCATGCATATCCAACAACCAGCCGCCAGCGATGGAGGCTAGAACGAAGGAGACCGAGCCCCACAGACGGACTCGGCCATAGCCATAATCTGCTGAAACGGATCGTAGCGATATTGTTTCGGCGAGCGGTCCGATGCTGGAGTAAGCAAAGTAGAAAATGAAACTTGCCAGAAGTAGAGGCCAGAAACTTTCTGCCCAATAAAAAACAGGCATCACTACTAACGCCGCCAGAGCACAGGCGATCAAAGGGCGGTTAGGATTGCCCGAGCGGTCAGCCTGCCAGGCAATAACGGGCCCGGCGGCGGCACGCAGCCAAAGTGCGACCGCCAACAATAGGCCAATCTCCTCCGGGCCCATGCCACGCGCCTCGAGGAGTAGTGGCCAGAAAGGAAATAGCACGCCCCCGACTAGGAAATAACCGGCGTAGAAAATCGCAAGGCGGGTGGCGAGATGGCGCGGCATCATTTCTTTGTCGGTGGTGGGCGCCATATGTTGGATTCCATGTGGGAGCGCGTGGCATAGTGGGAAAAGCGTCGGGCCTGAGCAAGGGGGAAATATGAGTGAGAAAAATGACGGCGCATACCGTATCGTTCTGATCGACGGATCAGGATTTTTGTTCCGTGCCTTTCACGGCCTACCGCCACTGACACGCCCGGACGGTACGCCGGTTAACGCCGTGCTCGGCTTTACAAACATGCTTTGGAAACTGCTGCGCGACAACAAGGCAGACTATTTCGCCGTCATCTTCGATACCGCGCGTAAGACCTTCCGCAACGATATATATCCCGATTACAAAGCCCACCGACCACCGCCACCAGACGAGTTGATCCCGCAATTCGACCTGGTGCGAGACGCAACACGCGCCTTTAACGTGCCTAGCCTGGAAAAGCAGGGCTATGAAGCGGACGACCTGATCGCCACCTATACTCGCCTTGCAAGCAAGACCGGCATGCGAGTCACCATCGTCTCTTCGGACAAAGACTTAATGCAGCTTGTCAGGGATGATCAAGTGATCCTGCTCGATCACTTCAAAAATCGGGAGATTAATTCTACAGGCGTGGTGGAAAAATTCGGTGTCGGGCCTGACAAGGTGATTGATGTACAGGCGCTAGCCGGCGATTCCTCAGACAACGTGCCCGGCGTGCCGGGCATCGGCATCAAAACAGCAGCACAACTGATCAACGAATATGGCGACCTCGATACACTGCTCAAACGCGCCAAAGAGATCAAACAACCTAAGCGAAGGCAAAACCTGCTGCAGCATGCTGAGATGGCGCGCATTTCACGCGACCTGGTAACCCTGCGCCAGGATGTTCCCGATATTGAGCCACTTGAAAACCTGATCAAACGTACAATCGATCCCGAAACCCTAATAGCCTTCCTGCAGGAACAGGGATTCAAATCCGCGGTTAAGCGAATAGGCAGCCAACTCGGTCTCGATGGCATAGCGGCAGAGACAAATCCACCAACAGAGAGTGACTACAGCCTCGTACAGACCGTGGACGCACTGAAAAGCTGGATCGATCGCATCTGCAAGACCGGCCTTTTAGCATTCGATACCGAGACTACCTCGCTTGATGCGTCGCGTGCCGAGCTGGTTGGTTGCTCACTCTCCCTCCACCCAGGCGAAGCGTGCTACGTGCCACTCAGCCACCGAGCACCTGACCTCTTGGCAGATGGCGAGGTGACTAAGCAAATTCCGCTTGCGGAGGCACTATCGATTATGAAGCCAATGCTAGAAGACCCAGCGATTCTTAAGGTCGGCCAAAACATCAAATATGACATGCGTGTCATGGCGCGCCACGATATCAAAATCGCACCGATCGATGATTCAATGTTGCTCTCATATATCCTTGAAGGCGGCCTGCATGGCCATGGCATGGATGAGCTTTCCAAGCTTCATTTCGACCATATACCGATTCCGTTCAAGGAGGTCGCCGGTAGTGGCAAGAACCAAATCACTTTCGATCGGGTAACGCTGACGAAAGCGTGTGACTATGCCGCCGAGGATGCAGATATCACTCTTCGCCTCTATCAATTACTCAAGCCACGCCTAGTGCAGGAGCGTGTAGTGGCTCTTTATGAAAGGTTAGAGCGGCCACTTGTGCCGGTGCTAGCACGCATGGAGTCTACCGGCATTAAGGTCGAGCGCGCGCAACTCGCACGCCTTTCAGAGGATTTCGCTCAGCGTATCGACACCCTCGAAGCGGAGATATATAGCCTCGCAGGACGGGCCTTTACCATCGGCTCGCCCAAGCAGCTTGGCGAAATTCTATTTGACGAGATGAGCCTGGAAGGCGGTAAAAAGGGAAAATCTGGCGCCTATGCCACAGNCGCCAACGTGCTCGAANGCCTNGCCGCACAAGGCCATNACNTCCCCTCCCGGGTACTGGACTGGCGCCAGCTTACGAAGCTCAAAAGCACCTATACGGATGCTCTCNTGGAACACATCAATCCCGAAACCGGCCGNGTGCACACGTCATACTCAATGACCGGCACCAGCACCGGACGACTTTCCTCAAACGACCCGAATTTGCAAAACATTCCGGTGCGCACAGAAGAGGGCCGGAATATCCGCCGCGCCTTCGTTGCCGAGAAAGGCAACGCCCTGCTTTCCGCCGATTATTCACAAATTGAGCTCCGTATCCTTGCCCATATCGCCGGCGTCGATACCCTTAAGCAAGCCTTTCACGACGGTCTTGATATTCATTCCCTGACAGCGAGCCATGTATTTGACGTACCGCTCGACCATATGGACCCGATGGTGCGGCGTTCTGCCAAGGCAATCAATTTTGGTATCATCTACGGCATCAGCCCATTTGGCCTAGCGCGCCAATTGGGCATCGCGCAGAGCGAGGCTAAGGCCTATATCGAAGCCTATTTCGAACGCTATCCGGGCATTAAGGATTATATGGAAAACACCAAGAAGGCCGCGCATGAGTCGGGCTATGTCACCACACTCTTCGGTCGACGCTGCCATTTGCCCGGCATAAATGAAAAAAATCCGGCCCATCGTGGCTTTTCCGAACGCGCCGCAATCAACGCGCCGATCCAGGGTACCGCGGCAGACATCATTAAACGCGCTATGATTCAAATGGAAGACGCCTTGGCTTTAGCCGGATTGAAGGCGCGCATGCTGCTCCAGGTGCATGACGAATTGATCTTCGAGGCACCCGAAGACGAGATCGAAGCCACAGCAGAGACCGCGCGTCGAGTGATGGAAGGCGCTGCCCACCTCGATGTACCACTCATCATCGACACCGGAATTGCTGCCAACTGGGCCGAGGCACATTAGATCCGGGTATCTGTCCAAACTGAGAAATTTTTCAGTGGAGCGCAAATTGAACAACGAAAAGAAGTAAAAGGAATCAGTGATGGCGGGAATCGATCAGGGCTGGCAGCGAGACTATATTGGTTACGGCGCGAACCCGCCGGACCCGCAGTGGCCGGCCGGCGCCCGTATCGCGGTCAATTTCAATCTTAATTACGAGTGCGGAGGCGAATCCAATATCCTCGACGGCGACGACAGTTCAGAGGGTATGCTCAATGATATCGGTTTTCCGCCAGTACCGGGAAAACGCAATCCACTCGCTGAATCTGCTTTTGAATATGGCTCACGCGTTGGTGTTTGGAGGGTCTTGCGCATTTTCGAAGAATTCGACGTGAGGATGAGTATTTTTGGTGTGGCCACAGCACTTGAACGCAATCCGGAAGCAACACAGGCATTCGTGGAGCTTAGCCATGAGATCGTCAGCCACGGTTACAGATGGATCGATTATCAGTTCGTCGACGAAGCGGAGGAGCGCATACACATTCAGCAGGCAATAACGCGCATCCAGCGGGTCACCGGAGTCAAACCGGTCGGCTGGATGACTGGGCGGCCCGGCCCCAACACTCGCCGCCTTCTCGTCGAGCATGGCGGCCTTCATTACGACCGCGACGCTCTCAACGACGAGTTGCCCTATTGGGTGTCGGTCTCCGGGCTACCGCATCTCGTCATTCCTTATTCCTACGAGACCAACGACAACCGCTGCGACCAATCAAATGGCTTTGCTCAATCAGACGATTTTTTCCAATATATGCGTGATGCCTTTGACCTTCTCTGGAAAGAAGGTGAGGATCGGCCGAGGCTGCTCTCAATCGGACTGCATGACCGGTTGATTGGTCGCCCTGCACGCGCCGTCGGCCTGACCAGGCTGTTGGATCACATGCGTAAAAAAGGCGATGTATGGTTTTGCACCGGTAGAGATATCGCCCAGCATTGGCGGAAGACGCATCCCTACGAGACATAATTCTCAAACAACCCCGCCCACCTAGCCTAACGCCATGCAGCGGATGCGTGCAGCGATAATCGACATGCGCGTGGTCGCAATTAAAGAAAGTACAATTCCGCCAACCAACGCGTAAAGTCCCCAATGGAGATGTACATTGGCGATCAGGCTGAGATTAACCGCCGCTACCGCGAGCGCGATGAGGAACACATCGAGCATCGACCAGCGCCCAAGGATCTCTGCCCGCTTGAGGCTAGTCTCAAACTTCTTGCGGCGCGCGTCGGCGCCGCGCCACAAGATGAACGCTAGAAAGAGTTTTACCAGTGGCAGAAGCATCGAAAAGATCAGCATGATAAAAAAAAGCAAGAACTGGCCGCGCTCCCATAGCACTTCAAGCGCTTGGATTACGGAAATCCGCTCCTCGAAAAATAGCAAACGACGCACGGTCATGATGGGCACCAACCAGCCAACAATCAAAAGCGTGGCGGAAGCAAAGAGTGCAAGGCTGACTAATCTATCCACACCGCGCGCCTGCGCCGCGAGGCTATATCCATGCGCAGCGAAAAATTTTTGCGTAAAACTTCCCATGCTATTCCCTTGCAGCATATGAGCATGATTTGGGCGTTTGCCAATAAGGCGTGTTGTTATCAAATGACAAAGCGGCTTGTCTCCTTTTTGAGCGCGTAGATCAGGCTAAGTGCAGTAACAGCGGAGGTTTTCGGATTGTCCGGCATCGGCTTGCNACGCATTTCCATCAACATATCGCCAAATGCGCCCGTTGCCTCAATGCGCCCACTATTAATGACCGCTTCCGGGTCTGCCACTAGACGGACAAAGGTCTTCTCGAATCCCGCCCCAGCCATGGCTATGGTAGCAGCTAGATTAGCATTCTGCGGGTAATCTAGAGCCGCCGCCTCAGCACGTCCCTCATAGATAACAGTCTTTTCCTTTAGGCCTTCAAGGTTAAAACTCCGCTCCGCCGGTGTACCCTTCCAAGCATGGCTTGGCTTGGTAGAGACATAGGTAACCGTCTCAAGACCGCCAGCTTTGAGAGCACCAAGGCCATCTAGCCCAGCGGTTGCGCCGGCAGGCACAAGGAGACGGGCACTCCCAGTTTCCGCCGCTGCCAGCAACCGTGCGCGATAAGCACCATCGGCGAGGGCGCCAGTGGCAAGGATCATGAGATCAATGCCAGATTCAAGTAGCGGCTCGCCATATTGACGAAGCGCGTCCTGTCCGGCGCATTCTGCCACCATATCGGGCCGCGCGGAAATCACTTCATCAACTTTAGTGAATACAGCAAACTCCGGCGCAAGCTCTTCCCGGGCCTCNGCAGCGCGCGCCGGGCGCACGGCCNCACCGCAAAGTTCTATTCTAGANCCGTTCTCTGTTAAACCGTCAACGACCATGCGCCCAATAGCGCCTAACCCGATGATCACAGTTTTCATACGCTGGCCCTTATCAGATTTATAAAACTTGTTCGGCAACGAAGCGTAAGGCTTCCGGTGTGGTGCCTCCGCTCAAGAGAAGCGAAGAAACCTTGCCTTCCTTGGCAATATCCTTCCAAACCGCCAAGCGTTCCTTGATGCGTGCGGCCGGGCCAACAAGGGCGATAGCGTCCACCAGTTCTTTTGGCACGGCGGCCTCNGCCGCTTTTTTTTCACCNGAAAGATAAAGTTNTTGNATTTTTTCCGCTGCTTCCTCGAAACCCAAGCGCTTGGCGTAATCATTGTAGAAATTCTTACCCGGCGCCCCCATACCCCCAATATAGAGTGCCAGATAGCGCTGGATCGGCTGACGACACATTTCNACACTTGCGCCCATAGCGAGCGGTACGATGGGGGCAATTTCAAAATCTACTAGGCTCTTTCCGCTACCAGCTGCGGTAAAACCGGCAGCAAGATCATCATGATAGACATCGAATCGTTCGGGAGACATAAAAATGGGAAACATGCCGTCAGCGACCTCAGCCGCCAACCGAATGCCTTTTGGGGTTACGGCTGCAGTAAAAATTTTCAAGCTCGGGTCACCGTGCAAAATACTTTTAAGCGGCTTACCCAGACCACTGGCATCTGATCCGGTATAAGGTAATTGATAATGGTAGCCCTCATGGTTGACCGGCGTCTCGCGCGCAATGATTTTNCGAATAATCGAAATATATTCCCGCGTCCGCGTGAGCGGGCGACCATAGGCAACNCCGTGCCAGCCCTCTATCACCTGTGGGCCGGACGGACCAATGCCAAGAATAAACCGATTCCCTGAAAGCGCTTGCAGGGTCATCGCAGTCATCGCAGCACAGGCCGGGGTGCGCGCCNGCATTTGAATAATGCCAGTGCCCACATTGATGCGCGTGGTCTGTGCCAGCACCCAGGCGGCCGGTGTCACCGCGTCAGAACCATAGGCTTCCGAACTCCAGACGGAATCAAAGCCAAGCCGTTCGGCCTCGAGTACCGTATTCATGTCGATCGAAAATTTTTTCCCTGAATAACCCTGAAACAAACCAAGATGCATGATCAACTTCCTCTCCCCAATGAATGAGTCCCAGCATATGCTATCCGGGGAAAGGATTCATGCTGAACGAACGACAAATCGACAGTTTCCGACGAGATAGCTTCCTTGTGATCGAGGATTTCACATCCCATGAGTCGTGCGACACGCTCCTATCCAGGACGGCTGANCTGCTCGCCGAATTCGAANCGGGGGCACACCGCNACCTCTTCCCGACNACTGATCAAGAACACGCCACCGATGANTANTTTCTTGGCTCGGGAGACAAGATATGATTTTTTTCGAGCAAGAGGCTTTCGACAAAGNAAGCAAATTGCGCCAAGACAAAACGCATTCGCTNAACAAGGTTGGCCACGCTCTACATGACCTTGATCCAGTGTTCGAGCGATAGTCACGTCAGCCCAGTCTTGACGAGATAGCGCGCGAGCTAGGTCTGCGCGCCCCTCTCTTGCTACAATCCATGGTGATTTTCAAACCGCCCTGCATCGGCAGTGAAGTGGTTTGGCACCACGACGCAACATTTCTTCACACTCATCCTTCGCGTTTACTCGGAATGTGGTTCGCACTTACGAATGCCACACACGATAATGGATGTCTCTGGAGCCTGCCAGGCGGCCNTCNNCTCAGTTTGTGCTTACACCAGAGGGAGGTGTCAAGATGGNAACAATCGACGCGACGNCTTGGCCGAATGCNGAATTCGTGCCCCTNGAGGCAAGNAAGGGTNCGCTTANCCTGTTGGACGGGATGGTGCCNCATGGCAGCCTGANCAACCGTTCANATAGTTCACGGCACGCTTATACACTGCACGNNATCGATGGGACCCGCCGTTATTTGCCAGAAAATTGGTTGCGGCGCAGCCCCATGATGCNGCTCAAAGGCTTTACACCCGATAAATAATCCTGGCAGCAGGGCCCNGATACCCGCTAACCTATCGTTCTGAACAGATGAAAATCTAAATCACTCCGGGAGCTACGAAAATGAAAAAGCTGCTTATTGCTGCGGTGGTTTCGCTTGCGCTTACCGCCGTGGGCGCCCTCGGCATTGGAAATGCCAAGGCTGAAGAATTCGCACCCGCCATCGTCTTTGATATGGGCGGTAAATTCGATAAATCCTTTAATGAAGCGGCCTATAACGGCGCTGAAAAATTTAAAGCGGACAGCGGCGTTGCTTACCGCGAATTCGAAGTTACAAATCCATCCCAGCGTGAGCAGGCCATGCGCAATATGGCGCGACGCGGAGCGACAGTAATCATCGCCATGGGTTTCGCTCAGGCCGCAGCGGTAGAAACCGTGGCCAAGGAATTCCCTGATATCAAATTCACCTTGATCGACATGGTGGTTGACTTGCCGAACGTGCAGTCGGTGATCTTCAAGGAACATGAAGGTTCCTTCCTCGTCGGCATGGCAGCCGCGATGGCTTCACAGACTGGAAAAGTTGGCTTCATCGGCGGGATGGATATTCCGCTNATTCGCAAATTCGCCCTCGGCTACGTCGAAGGGGNGAAACACGTAAACCCAGGCATNGAAGTGTTTCAGAACATGACTGGCACTACNCCNGCAGCGTGGAACGATCCGACCAAAGGCGGAGAGCTAGCGCGTAGTCAGTTCGACCGCGGCGCGGACGTGGTCTACGCTGCAGCCGGCGGTACTGGTGTTGGCGTCTATCAGGCGGCCAAGGATGCCGGCAAGCTCGCCATCGGCGTAGACAGCAACCAAAACTATATTCACCCAGGTACCATGCTAACCTCAATGGTCAAGCGCGTGGATGTCGCCGTTTATGAGGCATTCATGTCAGCCAAGAAAGGAACTTGGCAGGGCGGGTTTAAAGTTCTCGGCCTAGCCGAGGACGGCGTCGGATTCGCGCTCGACAAATATAATCGCGACCTTGTTTCCACTGATATGGAAACCAAGATCAACGCCGCACGTCAGGATATCATCAGCGGCAAGATCACAGTAACGGACTATATGGCGCAGTAGGAGGTGACGCCGCTTCCCACGAAACAGGAACGCGGCGCTCCTAGGCGGATAGAAAGAGGTTAGGAATAACCCATGGCGGCGTCGGATGACGGGCGAATAGTCTCACCCCCTACCGACGCCGCGACGCCGCCCGCGCTGGAGGTGATTGGAATCGAAAAATGGTTCGGCACCGTTCACGCCAATAGCAATGTCTCGGTGCGGGTGGCACCGGGAACTATCCACGGCGTCATTGGTGAAAATGGTGCTGGCAAATCGNCCCTAATGAGCGTCGTCTACGGCTATTATCAAGCCGATAGCGGCGAAATTCGCGTCAACGGCGAAGCAATTAACATCAAGAGTCCCCAACACGCTATCTCCCACGGCATCGGGATGGTGCATCAGCATTTCATGCTGGTGGATACATTTACGGTCTTGGAGAATATTGTGCTTGGCGCGGAGAACGGAAGACTACTGGCGCCGAGCCTAGCCACCGCGCGTGACGAACTGGATCGGCTTGAGCGCGACTACAATCTCGAGGTCGACCCAGAGGCCATCGTGGGCGCTCTGCCGGTTGGTGTACAGCAACGCGTCGAGATCTTGAAAGCCCTTTATCGCGGCGCCGACATTCTCATTCTCGATGAACCCACCGGCGTGCTCACGCCGCAGGAAGTTGATCACCTGTTTCGCATCCTAGCGGCACTCAGAGAACAGGGCAAAACCATCATTCTAATCACCCACAAGTTGCGCGAGATCATGGCACTCACTGACGAAGTAACGGTAATGCGCGGCGGTGAAGTAATCACTCAGGTGAAAACAGCGGAGACTACGCGCGAGGATTTAGCGGCGATGATGGTCGGGCGCACTGTGCTCCTACGCGTCGCAAAGGGTGACGCGCATCCTGGCGAAGCGCTACTTGAAGTTGAGAGCTTGAGCGTCGTTGATCGTACCGGAATCACCCGGGTGAAGGATGTCAGCTTTTCGATGCGCGCCGGAGAAATACTTGGCATCGCCGGTGTGGCCGGGAACGGTCAATCGGAACTGTTGGAGGCGCTCGCCGGGATCTTCCCGATACAATCGGGCCATATCAGAATCAAGGGCGAAGAAATTTCCAGCAGGACTGCAGAGGCGTCAAGAAAATTGCGTGCCGCCGGTGTCGCCCACGTACCGGAGGACCGCCAGCGCATGGGCTTGGTGACCTCATTCGAAGCCAATGAGAGCGGAATCCTCGGCTATCACCGGAACGAAAAATATAACGGTCGTGTGCTGATGGATTATCGCGCAACAATCGCTGATGTTGGACGCCAGATGGAAGAATATGACGTCCGTCCACCGCTACCACGTCTTAGAACCGGCGCGTTTTCCGGCGGCAATCAGCAGAAAATCGTACTCGGCCGCGAAATGGACCGAGACCCGGATATACTTCTTGTTGGTCAACCGACGCGCGGCGTTGATATCGGAGCCATCGAGTTTATCCACCGGCGGCTGGTGGAAATGCGCGATACCGGGAAAGCGGTGCTGCTGGTCTCGGTCGAACTCGACGAGATCATGTCGCTCTCGGACCGTATCCTTGTAATGTTCAACGGCGAAATTGTCGGTGAGGTGGTCGCGGACCAAGCCAACGAGCAGACCTTAGGCCTGATGATGGCGGGTGAGCGTCAGCCTAAGCGGACGGCAGCTAACTCATGAAAGGCCTCGGCGCACCGATCGAGGCGCCGCGCTGGGTAACTCACCTGCTGGTACCGGCCATCAATCTGGCGTTGGCGCTGATCATGTCAGGCTTGTTGATCCTAGCGCTTGGCGAAGACCCGTTCCAAGCCATCTCAATCCTTGCCTACGGCGCCTTCGGCTATCCCGAAGCGATCGGCTATACACTCTATTACACAACCAATTTCATCTTTACCGGCTTGGCCGTAGCGATGGCCTTTCACTGCTACCTGTTCAATATCGGTGGCGAGGGGCAGGCCTATCTCGGTGGTCTCGGCGCCGGGCTGATCGCGCTCGCCATCGGCCACTGGCCCGCACCGATCGTGATTATCATCGCTATTATGGCGGCGGCCTTGTTTGGTGGAATTTGGGGGTTTATCCCGGGCTGGCTGCAGGCCAAGCGTGGCAGTCACATTGTCATCACCACGATCATGTTCAACTTCATCGCCGCCATCTTGATGACCTATCTGATGGTGGAAATCCTAATCGAACCAGGACAACAGGCCGCCGAGAGTCGGGATTTCGAATCCGGCGCGTTTTTGCCGCGGATCCACGATATCCTCGCGCTGATCAGTATCGACGCCGGTCATTCCGCTCTCAATCTCTCCTTCGTTCTGGCAATTCTGTGCAGCGTTGGATTTTGGTTTTTCGTTTGGCGTACCCGCTGGGGTTATGAGATCCGAACCGTTGGGCAGAATGAATCCGCCGGCATCTATGGCGGCATTTTACCGTCGCGCGCGATCATCGTCGCCATGTGTATTTCCGGTGCGCTAGCTGGCCTGGTCGGCGTCAATGAAATTCTCGGTGTGCATCACCGCTTGTTGCTGGAGTTTACCGCCGGCTACGGCTTCGTCGGTATCGCCGTCGCCCTGATGGGGCGCAACCACCCCTTTGGCATTTTTTTTGCGGCCCTTCTGTTCGGTGCGCTCTACCAGGGCGGTAATGATCTCGCCTTCGACATGCCGAGTATTCGTCGCGAGATGGTGGTGGTGATTCAAGGTCTAGTGATTCTCTTTTCTGGCGCACTTGAAAATATGTTCCGACCACGTATCGAAGCGCTCTTCGTGCGTCGTGCCCAGGCTGCAACGGCAGCTGAATAGGTCAAATCTTATGAGCGACGCGATCACATTTATCGTTCTTATGTTCGACGCTATGTTGCGTGTCTCGACGCCACTCATCCTCGCCGCCTTCGCTGGCATGTTTGCCGAGCGTTCGGGTCTCGTCGATATCGGTCTCGAGGGTAAGATGCTGGGCGCTGCCTTCGCCGCAGCAACCATCGCCCTGGTGACCGATTCGGCCTGGCTCGGGTTGGTGGCAGGCCTCAGCGTATCGATCGGTCTCGCGATGATTCACGCTTTTGCCTGCGTCACCCATAACGGCAATCAGGTAGTCTCGGGTATGGCGCTCAACATCATGGTTGCCGGACTCGGCCCGGTACTGGCGTTCAACTGGTTTAACCAGGGCTCACAAACTCCAATGATCAATGAGGCAGCGCGCTTCCGCCCAATTCATTTTCCATTCGCCGATCGCCTAGCCGACATTCCAGTAATCGGCGAGGTCTATAGCGAAATCATCAGCGGCCACAACATCATTGTTTACCTAGCTATTGGCATGGTGCCACTCGCCGCCTGGTTCATATATCGCACCCGTTTCGGGCTGCGCTTACGCGCCGTCGGCGAGAACCCCGAGGCAGTTGATACCGCGGGCATCTCGGTAAGCGGCATGCGTTACCGCGCTATGCTGGTCTGTGGCATTCTCTGCGGCATTGCTGGCACCTATCTTTCGATTGCCATGAACACCTTCTTCGTGCGCGATATGACCGCAGGCATGGGTTATCTCGCTCTCGCCGCGCTAATCTTCGGTAAATGGAAACCGCTCCCAACGCTCCTAGCCTGTTTTCTCTTCGCCTTTTCCCAGGCGCTTGAGGCGCGCCTACAAGGTGTCGATATCCCAGGCGTCGGCATTGTCCCGGTACAGGTTATCCAGGCTCTACCCTATGTCTTGACGGTCTTGCTGTTGGCTGGTTTCGTGGGCAAGGCAATACCACCCAGGGCGAGCGGTATCCCATATGTGAAGGAAAAATGAGCGAAACGCTTCAGGAGATGATCAAACTCGCGGCAGCGGCGCGCGTGAATGCGTACGCGCCCTATTCCGGATTTCATGTCGGCGCATGCATCCGCACCACGAGTGGCAATTTCTATGCCGGCTGCAATATCGAGAACGCAGCCTATCCGGAAAGCCAATGTGCCGAGGCGACGGCGATCGGCATGATGATTGCCGACGGTGACGGGCAGATCGCCGAAATTGTCGTGACTGGTGACGGGGAGCACTTGTGCACGCCTTGTGGCGGCTGCCGCCAACGCCTGAGCGAGTTCGCCAGCCCAGAAACACCAGTGCATATATGTGGGCCGGACGGGCTGCGCAAAACCATTTCGATGGGCGAGCTACTGCCACACGCCTTCAAAACCGACAATCTGGAGGATTGAATGGTACCCAACCCGCAGCAAACCGCCGAAACTATCCACGCCAAGGCGCCCATGTTTAATCCTCATGTCGCCCTCGTTCTTGGTACCGGCATCGGCGGACTAGCGGATGCCGTCGAAAATCCAGTAGTCATCAATTATGAGGATCTACCGGGCTTTCCCCAGGCAACCGTCAAAGGTCATGCCGGCCGGCTAGTGCTGGGCCACCTGGCTGGCGTCCCAGTGGCCTGCATGCAGGGCCGAGCACATCTCTATGAGGGTCATCCGGCATCTGATCTCGCGCACCCCATCCGCGCACTGCGTCTCGTCGGCTGCGACACCTTGGTGCTAACAAACGCCGCCGGTAGTCTCAATGCGGATTTTCTACCTGGAAGTCTGATGATGCTCACCGACCATATAAATATGACCGGTCTCAATCCGATCGCCGGAACCAATAACGAGCACTTCGGCCCGCGCTTCCCCGATATGACGGAAGCCTATGACCAGGATCTCCGCCGCCAGCTTGCCGTCGCTGCTTCAACGCTCGGTATCACGTTACAAGAAGGCATCTATATCGCCGTATTGGGGCCGAATTTTGAGACTCCTGCGGAAATTCGCGCCTTCCGCATCTTGGGCGCCGATGCAGTTGGCATGTCGACCGTGCCAGAATGTCTAGCGGCGCGGCACTGCGGCATGCGGGTCGCAGCAATTTCTTCCATTACCAACCTCGCTGCCGGTATGACCCACGAAAAGCTCAGCCACGATCAATCCCTAACCGTCGGCGCCGAGGCAGCGAAGGATTTGAACAACCTGCTACTGGAATTTCTCTCCGGTTTCTCGCGGGAAACTGTCTCATGAGCGAAGGCAATTTTCTGCCCCAGGAAATCATCCGCGACAAACGCGACGGAAAAACCCTTTCGGACGAAGAGGTAGAGTTCATGGTTGCCGGGCTAACCTCTAGCGCAATCTCAGAGGGTCAAATCGCCGCCTTCGCTATGGCGGTCTTCTTCAACGGCATGAATATGGCAGAGCGGGTGGCGCTGACCCGCGCCATGACCCATTCTGGTATGATTCTTGATTGGTCGAATGCAGGCCTCGACGGGCCAGTACTCGACAAGCATTCCTCTGGCGGTATCGGCGACAAAGTTAGCCTAATCCTGGCGCCCATCCTCGCCGCCTGCAACGCAGCAGTGCCAATGATCTCAGGCCGTGGCCTCGGTCATACCGGAGGCACGCTAGACAAGCTCGACGCCATCCCAGGCTACAACACCGCGCCAGACCTTGAAGTGCTGCGCAACACAGTCAAGAAAGCGGGCTGCGCCATCATCGGTCAGACGGCAGAATTGGTACCAGCAGACAGGCGGCTCTACGCTATTCGCGATGTCACCGCAACCGTCGAATCCCTCTCACTAATTACTGCCTCGATACTTTCCAAGAAACTCGCCGCGGGACTGGATGGGCTCATCATGGATATCAAATTCGGCTCTGGCGCCTTCGCTACCGAGTTCGAAAATGCGCTAGAACTTGCAGAGAGCATTGTCTCCGTCGCTAATAACGCGGGGCTACCGTGCGCTGCTTTACTTACCGACATGAACCAATGCCTGGGGCGAAATGCCGGCACCGCACTTGAGGTGCGGGAAGCGGTCGATCATCTGACGGGAAATGTGCACGACGAGCGTCTCATGGGCGTAACTCTTGCCCTCGCTGGTGAGTTGCTCGCAATTGGCGGCGTAAGTGCAACCGCGAGTGAAGGTCGCGCCAGCGCTGAGGAAGTCCTTAGCTCGGGTCAAGCGGCGGAGAATTTCTCCAATATGGTGACTGCCCTGGGCGGGCCTGCAGATTTCATAGAGCGCATGGATGACCATCTTCCTGAAGCGGCCGTCATGCGGGATATCGCCCCGTTACGGCCCGGCATCGTAACAAAGGTAGATGCGCGCTCACTCGGCCTTGCGATCATTGATCTGGGCGGTGGACGACGGCGGGTCGAGGACAGCATTAATTATTCTGTTGGTTTTTCCAATACCGCCGGCATCGGCGAAAACGTTGGGCGTTACCGACCGCTCTGCACAGTTCATGCCGCGAGCGATTCGGATGCAGAGCGCGCAGCAACAGTAATCCGTGCAGCCGTGACCATAAGCGATGAAATACCGGCATCTAGCCCTCTCGTCCGCCAGCGGGTCGGTACCGCTCCATCATGAGTCGTGCTTTCGTGCTGGTAATGGATTCGCTCGGCATCGGCGGCGCGGCGGATGCCGAAGCGTTCGGCGATTCAGGCGCGAACACGTTGCGCCATATTGCCGAGGTGTGTCCGCTCGCTATCCCCAATCTGGTTCGGCTCGGACTCAGCGCGGCGGCGGAACAGAGCGACGGCAAGATGTTGCCCAATGTGACACCTGTCGAGCAAATCACTGGAGCCCATGGTGCGGCGCGAGAGCAAAGCCGGGGCAAGGATACACCGAGCGGCCATTGGGAAATGGCCGGCGTTCCGGTGATGACAGATTGGGGCTATTTTCCAAAGGAAGTACCTGCCTTCCCTCCCGCACTCACCGACACCCTAATCGTGCGTGCGGGCCTTCCGGGCCTCTTGGGCAATTGCCACTCCTCCGGCATAGAGATCATAGCCCGCCTCGGTGACGAACACGTCTCGAGCGGCAAGCCGATTGTCTACACCTCCGCCGATTCGGTGTTTCAGATCGCTGCCCACGAAGAGAGTTTCTCCCTAGAGCGGCTCTATGAGATTTGTGAGATCGCTCGTGAACTGGTCGATGATTACAATATCGGGCGCGTCATCGCCCGGCCGTTTCTCGGTGGGTCAAACGGCTACACACGCAGCGGAAACAGACGCGACTACGCCCTGCCACCCCCTGAGCCCACGCTCTTGGACCAATTCGAACAAGCAGGCGGCGCAGTGATCTCCATCGGCAAGATCGGCGATATTTTTGCCCATCAGGGAACTGGAAAAATCCTAAAAGCGAACGGTAATGAAGCGCTTTGGGAGAAAACTATAGAGGTGGCGGAAAGCGAGCAAGATTGGCTCCTATCCCTGACCAATTTTGTCGATTTTGATACACTTTACGGCCACCGCCGCAACGTCCTGGGTTACGCTGCAGCCATCGAGGCCTTTGATCACACGCTGGCGCGATTTGAGGCCGCGCTAAGGCCAAATGACCTCGCCATCATCACTGCGGATCATGGCTGCGATCCAACTTGGCGCGGCACGGATCATACGCGAGAGAATGTTCCTGTGTTGGCTTTTGGACCCTGCGTGCGTCCAGCAGCGCTGGGCCTGCGCGACAGCTTCGCCGATATCGGCCAGACTTTGGCCGATCATTTGGGTATCTCGCCGCTAGGCCACGGCGTGTCTTTCCTCACAAAACTCGGCGGAGAGAATTTCAATTAGCAGTCCAACGTGTTGTCCCTTTCCCACTGCGAGAGCGCGCTAGAATATTCGTTCCACTGCCTATTTTTTAACTTCACATAGCTGCTTATAAAGGATTCACCGAATCCTGCCCGCAACACCTTGTCCTTTTCAGTTAGGCGAATAGCGTCGAGCAAATTAAGTGGCAATTTACGAAGCCCGCGCACCTTGTGGCCATCGGTATAAAGGTTGATGTCCTGGCGCTTGCCCGGATCGCGCTTGTTCTCAATTCCATCGAGACCCGCTACCAAAATTCCAGCCTGCAAAAGATAAGGATTGGCGGAGCCATCCATTAGGCGAAGCTCCACCCGTCCAGCATCAGGAATGCGCACCATGGTCGAACGGTTGTTGCCGCCAAACGCAATGGAGTTTGGCGACCAAGTGGCGCCAGACGAAGTGACAGGTGCGTTAATACGCTTATAACTGTTGACCGTCGGGTTCCAGATCGAGCACATGGCCGAGGCGTTATGCAACACGCCGCCGAGGAAGTTATAGGCTAATTTTGAGAGGCCGAGCTCTCCTTTAGGGTGATGAAACAGATTCTTGCGCCCCGCCTTGTCCCAAATTGAAACATGGGCATGGCAGCCATTGCCGGTCAGATTAGTAAAAGGCTTGGGCATAAAGGTTGCGCGCAAGCCATGTTCCTCGGCGATGGTCCGTGTCATAAATTTGAAAAACACGTGACGATCTGCAGTCTTCAAAGCGTCAGAATAGTCCCAGTTCATTTCGAACTGGCCGTTGGCATCTTCATGGTCATTTTGATATGGCCCCCAACCGAGTGCTGTCATGCTGTCACAAATCTCGGTGATGACGTCGTAGCGCCGCATTAGGGCAGACTGGTCGTAGCAGGGCTTGCCCTGAGTATCGAGGGGGTCCGACAGCTCGCTACCATCAGGTGTCAGAAGGAAAAATTCGGCCTCGACACCGGTCTTCATTCGGTAGCCCTTTTTCATTGCCTTGGCAAGTTGGTTCTTCAGCATGACCCGCGGAGTGTCGGGCATCTCCTTGCCACCCATCCAGCAATCACCTGCAAGCCAGCCGACTTCGGGCTTCCAAGGCAAAATGACGAGACTGTCCTGATCGGGGACGACAAGCATGTCCGGATCAGCAGGGGTACTGTCAAGCCAGGCAGCAAAGGCGGCAAAACCAGCGCCATCCTTCTGCATGCCACCAATCGCCGAAGCCGGAACCAATTTAGCGCGCAACACGCCGAAATAATCGACAAAACTTATGAGAAAATATTCGAGCTTTCGCTCCTTGGCGATCTTCGCCAGGTCTTTCGCCATACCGTCACCCTGTTTCGCTATCTCGTGAACAGAAAATCATACACCGGGACATGCGCCCGCACGCCAACAATAGCCTTTATTTTCCGGGAATCCAGTCGGTTCCCGCCAATGGCACACCAGCCATCGCCGCTGCTTCGATAGTGAGCGCCACCAGGTCCTCGGCTTCAAGATTGCGGATATGAGATTTTCCGTTAGCGCGCGCGATAGTCTGCAGCTCGAGGGTAAGCGCACTCAGATAATTTTGCACTAAGCGACCGCCGCGCACTGGATCAAGGCGTGCTTCCAGAGCAGGATTTTGCGTTGCAATACCCACCGGGCAGGCGCCTGTGTGGCAGTGGTGGCAAAAGCCCGGCGCGGTGCCAAGAGCACGGTAATCCGGTTCATAGGCCGCCTTGTTGCAACCGAGCGCGATCATCGCCCCAATGCCGATAGATACTGCGTCAGCACCTAGCGCGAGCGCCTTTGCCACATCTGCGCCGGTACGAATGCCGCCCGAGACGATTAGCTGCACCTCGCGGTGCATACCCATCTCTTTTAAGGCCTCGACAGCCTGGCGGATGGCCGGCAAGGTTGGAATGCCGACATGCTCAATGAAAACGTCCTGAGTCGCCGCAGTGCCACCCTGCATACCATCCAGAACGATCACATCAGCGCCGGCTTTAACGCAGAGCGGCACGTCATATTTTGGTCGCGTCGCTCCGATCTTGCAGTAGATTGGCTTTTGCCAGTCCGTGACTTCTCGGATTTCCTGCATCTTGATGGCAAGATCATCNGGCCCAGTCCAATCGGGATGGCGACAGGCGCTACGCTGGTCTATACCTTCAGGCAATTGCCGCATAANAGCGACACGCNCGTTGATCTTCTGACCNAGAAGCATCCCACCACCACCCGGCTTAGCGCCCTGGCCAATGACTATCTCGATGCCGTCGGCGCGCCTCAGATCGTCGGGATTCATGCCATAGCGCGAAGGTAACACCTGATAAATCAAGGTCTCGGAGGATTCACGTTCCTCGAGTGTCATGCCGCCATCACCGGTAGTCGTGCTGGTACCCACTGACGTTGCTCCGCGACCAAGCGCTTCCTTGGCATGAGCACCGAGCGCCCCGAAGCTCATGCCGGCGATCGTGATGGGTGTTTTCAAATTGATCGGTTTTTTGGCATGGCGCGTCCCCAGCGTCACTCCGGTCTCGCAGCGCTCACGATAGCCTTCTAGGGGATAGCGCGAGGCGGAAGCTCCGAGGAACAGCAAATCGTCAAGACCCGGCAGTTTGCGTTTAGCGCCAAAGCCGCGGATGGAGTAAATGCCCTCGTCAGCCATGCGTTGAATCTCGGCGATGACTGCAGGCGGAAAGCTTGCCGATTCCTCCAAGGGGCGAGCATCGAATGTGGGCTGCGCCGCTTCTTTAGTATCTACAGGCATTGTCGACATGGAAATTGTAGAGCTTACGGGCTGATCCATACCGATGGAAATCACCAGTCGGGCATTCTACACGTGCCTGTTGGAGGAGCAGGCTGAGGGATTTGACGTGGTCCGGGGTCATCTCCTTTTCCACGCAATCAGCGCCCAGCGCGCCGGTCTCACCACGTACGTAAATATCGGCCTCGTAGATCGAAGCGCCAAGATCCTCATCGGCGTCGCCCAGTACTACGAGGCGGCCAGCCTGAGCCATAAATCCACTCATATGGCCGACCGATCCGGTAACGACAATATCGACGCCCTTCATGGAAATACCACAGCGAGAGGAAGCATCGCCATCGATAACAATCAGCCCGCCACGGCCCGAGGCACCTGCCGCCTCCGCTGCGTTACCGGAGACATGGATGACCCCCGACATGATGTTTTCACCGAGACCCTTACCGCACTGCCCAGTAACGGTTACCTTCGCTGACTTATTCATGCCACCGCAGTAATATCCAACTGAGCCTTCGATGCCAACCCGGTGTGGCGCTTGGAGTCCGACTGCCAAGGAATGCTTCCCCTTCGGATTCAGAACCTGCCAGTCATCTGCCTCCGAATCGCTACGAACCTCATGCAATCGGGCATTAAACTCGCGTACGCTGGTGGTATTGAGATCAACGATATTCATGCCGTCAACATCAAGCAGCCTCGGCCATCCGTTCGTGTGACCAGCTATAGACAGTGGCGGGCTTAGGCTCCCAAAGTTGCGCAGTCTCGATCCCAGGCAGTGCTGCCAAAGCGCGATACTCGGACGCCATTGCAACCCAGTCTGCAGTCTCACCAAGGACTGCAGGCTTGGCGGCAATAGAATCGCGCATCACAGCAAAGCCATCCTTGCTCCCAATCGCAAAGGTGTAAAAGCCGTCCAACGCATCCAGGGAATCGGTTAAGGCGTCCTGCAGCGAGCGACCAAGGCTCATACGATGAGCGATGTAACGAGCAGCGACCTCGGTATCATTATCGCTATCGAAGATGATACCTACACGGCGTAACGTCGCACGAACACCGTTATGGTTGGAAAGCGAGCCGTTATGCACAAGGCAGAAATCCTGCGCCGCCGAAAAAGGATGTGAGTGCATAGGCGAAATACCGCTTTCTGTTGCCATGCGGGTGTGACCAATCGCATGGCTACCGATCATTTCCCCCAACCCGAGACGCGACGAAACAATGGTTGGGAGGCCGGTTTGCTTGAAAACCTCCAACTGCCGACCTGCCGAAGTGATATGAAGTGCTGGGTGCCGCACATTAAGAAATTTTCGGATTTTTGCCTCCTCTCCTGGCACAATGAACACCGCATGGTCCGCGCGTTCGTAATAATCGATATTTTTCGCCAGTAATCGCTCGATATCTGATGAAATTGTCGGCCAATCTACGGTTTCGGTGGCTAGTATGGTTAATTTGATATGGTTTTTTCGCGCCTTTGGACCGTAAACAGCGAACCCAGCGCTGTCTGGTCCGCGCTCGGTCATTTCCGTCAACATAGGCTTCAATAGACTGCCCAGTGTGTTTTCGAGTTTGGGATTCTTAAGAAACAAGCCAACGATTCCGCACATTTTTGAAAATTCCTTCACACTCGCCATCTAATGAGATGAATTTAGTATTCATGTGAGGAAAAGTCTACTTAAATGAATTAATATTTCTTTAAAGGAAATATGCTAATCGCAATTTCGTTGCCCAGTCGAAGGCAATTTGTATAGCCTTACATAGCTAGATAAGAAGGGTCGTTTTTTGGAAGTTGAAGTATGACTGTGCTTGAAGACCAAAAAGACAAAATTACCGAATTTTCGCCAACGACGGAGCGTGGCAAGCGCACCAACCGACTTGAATTGTGCATTGGTCGAGAAGTACGCCAGCTACGTCAAAGGCACAATATGACCGTCACCGAACTCGCGGATATATCGGATCTGTCCTCCGGCATGTTATCGAAAATCGAAAACGGCTTGACCTCTCCGTCCCTCGGCACGCTCCAGTCCCTCGCTTCAGCACTCAACGTATCCGTCACCTCTCTAATGCGCCGTTTCGAGGATCGCCGCGACGCGACATTCGTGCCAGCTGGCAGCGGCCTTAAAATCCAACGCCGCGGCACCCGCGCTGGCTATGAATACCGATTGCTCGGCCATTCTCTCAACACGGATATTTCGATGGAGCCCTTCGTCATCACGCTAACAGAAAAATCCGAGGTATTTCCGGCCTTTGAACATGACGGCACAGAGTTCCTCTATGTGCTGGAAGGTCGCATGGATTATCACCATGGAGGCGCAACCTATACCATGGGTCCAGGCGATTCGCTCTTCTTCGATGCCGAGGTGGCACATGGACCAGAGAATCTAGTTCAAACCCCGATCCGCTTTATTTGCGTCATTGTCTCCTCGATCGATCGTGACTAACGTCTAAACTCACAGCTGCATCACCACAGTCTTCAGTTTTATGACGAGGATTTCGCATAAGTGACAGCAGCCCGTAGCGTTTTAATTATCAATCGCCGGGTGATAGCAACTGTGCCAACCCAGAGACGGTCGCGATGAACAAACCGATGAACAGGCGGCGGAAAATCAAATTCGAAAGTAATTTCAAATTTCCAAATGTTTATCTCATATGCGCTCTCTAATTGTCAGCTCGCCCTATTATCGTGGGACAGAGAGATAGCAATTTGGTGCGGATCGATAAACTAGCGAGAAAATGCCGGCTGCTGTGTGTGGCTCAGGCTTTTGGGCCTCGTTTGCCGGTGCGGCCAGCGCCAGGGGGTCGAGGTGCATCTACATCAAGCGGCCATCGGGCTCGCGGTGCAGCGCTGAGTTCATCCACGAGATTATGACCGAGACGTTCGATACCGGCCCAAGCAATCATCGCAGCATTATCGGTGCATAGCGCCAGCGGGGGTACAGACAGGGTCATGCCGTTTTTTTCCGCTAACGATTTTAGGCGCTTGCGCAACAGACTGTTGGCCGCCACGCCACCGGCAGCGACCAGAGCTTGGCCCTCGGGGTGCTTGGTTTGAAACTGACGGATAGCGTTGCGTCCGCGGTCGATCACCACATCGGTTACCGCAGCCTGAAATGACGCCGCAAGATCTGCTCGATCCTTATCGTTTAATCCCCCCTCGATGTCTCGTACTTTTTGGAGAAGTGCGGTCTTAAGTCCGGAGAATGAGAAATCGCTGCCCGGTCGGCCCTTCAAAGGACGCGGCAAATCGAAGCGTTCAGCGTCGCCATCCCGCGCCGCTTGTTCAATAGCGGGTCCGCCGGGATATCCGAGTTCCAATAACTTAGCCGCCTTGTCGAAGGCTTCTCCGGCAGCATCGTCAATGGTGGTGCCAAGGCGTTGGTAACGCGCCACACCCTCAACCGCAAGAAACTGGCAGTGACCACCAGAGACTAAAAGCAAAAGATAGGGAAACTGCAAATGCTCATCGGTAAGACGCGCACTCAAGGCATGGCCTTCGAGGTGATTGACCGCAGCGAAGGGAAGGTTGTGAACCCCAGCCACAGCCTTGCCGGTCATCAATCCAACCATAACGGCACCGATCAGACCGGGCCCTGCGGTTGCTGCGATGGCATCAAGGTCCGAAAACCCTACGCCCCCTTCCCGCATAGCGTGAGCGATCACTCCATCAAGATGCTCAATATGACTGCGTGCCGCGATTTCAGGTACGACACCGCCATATGGGGCGTGTTGATCGAGCTGCGAAAACACCACATTGGCACGAATCTCTCGCCCATCTGTCACCAAAGCCGCAGCAGTTTCGTCGCAACTCGTTTCGATTCCGAGAACCATCATGTCGCAAACCGTCGGCGGATATCTAATCGTGCGAATCGAAGCGGAAGGATTTGGAGACAATCTGCCACTTACCTTCAAGCTTGAGTAAGGTCAGATAATCAGTGAAATAGCGAGGCGGAATAGCGCAATTAACCTTTGCCAGCGCCGTGGTCTCGTCGGACATGTCGATTGAGACAATCCGGTCGAAGCGCGAGAGCCCCTGGCTCTTCGGTGACTCCCGACTGTTCACCACTTCAAACCATTTATCACGTGGCCAGTCGAGAAATTCACCGCCAGCACTTGAGAAGAGATGGCACTCCGGATGGAAAACGCCACTGAGCTTTAACGTATCGCCCTCATAAAGACCATCGAAGTATGTCCAGAGCGCGTTGGCAATATCGTCGTAATTCTTGTCCATGAGCTATCCCCTTCGGTGGCAGGGTGAGGTTTCGGGTTGGCGAGCATACTGCGTCTGCCATACCCACCAGTCCACCCCCAAATTGCCTTCCGCTGCACCTCCTGTATAAGAATGCACAGAAAAAGAAAAGGAACCGCACGGCGTGACTATCTGCCCCCCACTTAGAATTGGGACCAGGGGAAGTCCCCTCGCCCTTGCCCAGGCAACCGAAGTATTCACCCGCCTTGTCACAGCCCATGGCGAGCTTGCGGAAGCGGGCGCGTTAGAAACTCGTATAATTGAAACCAGCGGCGACCACTTCTTTGACCGCAATCTCGCCGATATCGGTGGCAAAGGCCTATTTACCAAGGAGATAGAGGAGGCGCTTATCTCAGGTACAATCGATATCGCCGTTCATTCCATGAAAGATGTTCCGACCCAGCTACCCACCGGCCTTGAAATTCCCTGCATCCTCCCGCGCGAGGATCCGCGGGATGCGCTGATCGCTAATGGATTCGATAGCGTGCAAGCATTGCCAAGGGGGGCGCGGATCGGCACCGCCTCACTACGTCGGCGAGCACAATTGTTGTATCTCCGCCCAGATTTTAGAATTGATATCTTACGCGGCAATGTAGCCACCCGCCTGCGCAAGGTATCGGAAGGCAAGTTTGACGCGACACTTCTAGCGGCAGCAGGATTAAAACGACTCAACAGCACGAAAAATATTTCTGCCTTGCTGGCACCAGAGGACATGTTGCCCGCACCTGCGCAGGGCGCCATTGGCATCCAATGTCGTGCCGATGACGAACGCAGCAGAGGTTATCTCGAACCATTGACCCATGACGAAAGTGCTACACGCATTGCTGCAGAACGGACGCTACTAGCGGCACTCGACGGCTCCTGCCGTATGCCGATCGCCGCGCTAGCCGAATTGCGCGATGGAAGACAACTTTACTTAAGAGCACTGATCGCCAAGCCCGACGGCACCGTAATCCACCGAACAGAGCGCCAGGGCGCAGCGAACGACAGCGATGCAATGGCGCGCGATGCCAGTTTGGAACTGCGCGCCGCCGGCGGCTCAAATTTCTTCGACGATTGAATGCAGACTATGGCGCCCCTCGCCCTGCTGACCCGCCCCCGCACAGATTCGGAAGCTCTGTCGGTGTTGTTGCGAAAATGGGGCGTCCGCAGCCTAATCGAGCCGGTTATCGAAATCCTGCCGCTCGCCGAAACCAAGCTCCCCGACCTCAACGATATGCAAGCGTTGCTCATCACCAGCGCTAATGGTGTGCGAGCACTGGTGTCACTTTTAGGGCCACCACCGGAAGCACGCCATATACCGCTGCTTGTGGTCGGTCCGGCGAGTGCCGAGGCAGCGCGGAAGGCGGGTTTTGATAACGTGCAAACTGCAGGAGGCGATGTGAAGGCGCTTGCCGCCTTAGCTCGGAAGCG